>NZ_JAPZRB010000257.1:0-34191 GCF_027531105.1 Microcystis sp. LE18-22.4A | reverse complement strand
ACTGTACGAATAGCTTCATCAATGGCAGAACACTGACTTGGTTTAACCACGGCTTTCATTTCTAAGACAATCATTGTTTATCGACCTCAAACAACTTATTTTAAGTTAACCTGTAGAGCATCGGATTGTCAAGATTTTAGTTGACATTGAGCTTTTACATTGAGCCTTTACATTGAGCCTTTACATTGAGCCTGTCGAAATGTGTCGAAATGTCGTGCTTCGTGTCACTGAGCTTGTCGAAGTGCTGTTTTATACTGGTCGGGGTTTCATCCCGTCGCGCTCAAGCGAGGGCTTCGGCCGTGATCTCAGCGTTCGACAAAAGCTCACGCCGAGGTCCGAACGGTCTTCACCCCGACATTCAAGATAAAATAATCAACAATCGACAGTTGAGGGAAAAAACTTGTTAGTTATCGGTTTAATCAGTGGCACATCGGTGGATGGTATCGATACCGCTTTAGTGGAGATTAGCGGTACAGTGGAATCTCCACAGGTGCAGTTATTAGCTGGAGAAACCTATCCCTATTCCCCCCGATTACGCGAGACAATTTTACAAGTCTGTGGGGGAGAAAAGCTCGACCTTGAAGCTTTAGCCAGCTTAGATGATGATATCGCCGCAGAATTCGCCCGTGCCGCTTTAAATATCCAAAAAGAAGCCCCAAAAGCCCAATTAATCGGCAGTCACGGTCAAACCGTTTTTCATCGACCCCCCGCAAACGATCGCCTCGGTTACACGGTACAATTAGGACGGGGAGCAGCGATCGCAAAAATTACCCGTATTCCCACCATTAGTAATTTTCGCGCTGCCGATATCGCCCAAGCTGGTCACGGTGCGCCCCTAGTGCCGAAAATTGACGCTTATCTGCTTTCTCACCCCACTAAAACCCGCTGCGTCCAAAATATCGGCGGTATTGGCAATTTAACCTATCTACCCCCCCGACAAAGGGAAAATTGGCAGCAAAAAATTTTCGGTTGGGATACTGGCCCCGGCAACGTCCTCATCGATTTGGCCGTACAATTTTTGAGCCAAGGCCAACAAACCTACGACCATAACGGTCAATGGTCGGCTCAGGGTCAACCCTGCTCCGAATTAGTTCATAAATGGCTACAGGAGCCTTATTTTCAACAATATCCCCCTAAATCCACTGGCAGAGAGTTATTTAGCCCCGCCTATCTAGCCCAATTGCGCGAGGATGCCCAAGCTTATTGCCTCAGTGATGCCGACTGGTTGGCTAGTTTAACCGATTTAACCGCCATTTCGATCGCCCACAGCTATCAAACCTTTTTGCCAGAAATGCCCGCGGAAGTGCTGCTCTGCGGTGGTGGCGCTCGCAATGCCTACCTGCGCCAACGACTCCTAGCACATTTGGGGTCAAATGTCAAGCTTTTGACCACCGATGAGGTAGGATTAAATAGCGATTTTAAAGAAGCGATCGCTTTTGCCCTTTTGGCCTATTGGCGCTGGCACAATTTCCCCGGTAATTTACCGCAAGTCACGGGGGCAAAAGCAGCGGTTTTATTAGGAGAAATTTACCTATGAGCAGCAGCTATGAAATATTTTCAACAATTCAACGCCAAAGGGTCAGCGATGGGCAAATAGTGCCAATTTTAAGCGATTGTGCCGATTATAAACGTCTTTTAATTCTTGTTTGGCCGCAATTGGGAGATTTTGATAGTCTCGAATACGCTTGGTGGTTAGAAAAAGAGGCAGCCCTTTGGCAAAATGCTGGGATAACCATTCGTGCCATCGGTATCGGCGATCGCAATTCAGGGTTAAAATTCGCTGAATATACGAAATTTCGGCAAGATTGGCTTTTTGTTGACCCCAAAGCTGAATTACACAATTTATTAGGACTTTATCGCGGTTTATCGTTAAAATTACCTGGGTTTTCTCCCGGACAAAATGCCTGGTTAAATCTAATTTTTATGTGTGCGGGTGTGGGTAGTCCGGGGACTCTGGCCGAAGTGCTGCGGGGTTATCTTGGCGATCGCAAAGCCCCCCAATTAATTGCCGAGGAGGAAACAATGCAAGCGCGGCCTTTACCACCTTTCCGGGGTTCCCTATTCAATCTTGCTGGGGGTCAAGGTTTTCAGCGACCTTTTGAATTAGCCACCCTGAGACTTCGTAATATGAGTCAAGTTTTGGGCAATTGGTCAACATATATCCCCGATAGTAGTTATCTCACCCAACGGGGAGGGACTTTTTTATTTGATAGTCAAGGAAATTTACTCTATGAGCATCGGGATCAAGGTATCTTGGGTTTTGCTGAGAATATGAGTTATCCCCTCGCTTTTTTGCAGGATTAAGCTTTTTTCTTCTGCATCTCGCCCACTCCCAACTCTTGACTTTTAGCTTTTCTAGCTGATGGCTAAAAAACTTTAATGTTGTCCGACCACTTATTACCTAAAGATTGATGAAATTATTTGACGATTCATCCACAACTATCGGGAGTTATTTACTCAAGAGATAAGTAAATATTATTTTAAGTTTATTTAAGGCTGTCATTACTAATGGTAAGTTGAGCCGGGTAAATTTTCCCGTAGTATCAAAAAGGAAACTCATTCGACCCGTTCAGTCTAAACGGGGAGAGAAGGGATTTTGAGACTGAGGAACAACCTATGGCAAAGAAAATAAAGACAACCACTTATAAAGTCACCCTGAAAACACCCAATGGCGACCATACAATTGATGTTCCCGATAATGAATATATTCTCGAGGTAGCGGAAGAAAAAGGATTAGATTTACCTTCTTCTTGCCGTGCTGGTGCTTGTTCTGCTTGCGCTGGTAAAATCGAATCCGGTAGCGTTGATCAATCCGAGCAATCCTTCTTAGATGACGATCAAATTGAAGCGCATTATGTCCTCACCTGTGTGGCCTATCCTACTTCTGACTGTGTGATCGTCACCCACAAAGAAGAAGATTTGTACTAATTTAACTCAATATTCGGGGGTTAGATACTCCAACAATACAACAATAATAGAGCGGGAACTGCAAGGGCGACAGTTCTCGCTTTATTTGTATTTTTGCCTCTTGACTCGACAGTGAGATAAAGCCCAAAAATTAATCCTGCAGCGGCAGGGTGTGAGGTGTAGGGTTAATGGGCGCTGATAACTGATTATCGTCCCACTTCAGCGAAAATCTGGGCTAAAATCTCTCCAGCACCAGCCTCGCGCACTTTATGGGCTAAATCTCGTCCTAAGACTTCCCCATGGCTAGGATCACCGCTAACCGAGTCCTTAATCAGGCGCTTACCGTCGAGACTAGCCACCATACCCGTTAAAGTTAGGATACCATCCTCGATCGCCGTATTTACTCCGATGGGAACTTGACAACCCCCCTCCAACTCCCGTAAAAAAGCGCGTTCAGCATAGCATCTATCGCGGCTAGGGGCGTGTTCCAACACTTTTAGGACTTCCAAAACCTCCGGATCGGCATCGCGGCATTCTATCCCTAAAGCCCCCTGTCCCACCGCATGGAGAGAAATCTCCGCCGGAATAACCTGATGAACTCGATCGCCTAATCCTAACCTTTCCAATCCCGCTACTGCCAGAATAATCGCGTCGTATTCTCCCGCGTCCAGTTTTGCCAGACGGGTGTTAACATTGCCGCGCACATCTTTAAAAGTCAGATGGGGATAATGGTAACGCAACTGGGCCAATCGCCGCAGGGAAGAAGTCCCCACCACCGCACCTTCCGGTAAAGTGTCTAATTGATAGTCTTGATTTTGGCTATTTACCACCAAAGCATCGGCCGGATTAACTCTTTCGGTGACGCAACCCAAGATTAAGCCTTCGGGCAAATTAGTAGGCAGATCCTTGAGAGAATGGACGGCAAGATCGATCGATCTATCCAACATTCCCACTTCTAGTTCTTTGGTAAATAAACCCTTATCACCGATTTTCGCTAGGGCCACATCGAGAATTTTATCGCCTTGGGTACTCATCGTCTCCACCTCAAACTGTCGATGGGGGTGGTGTTTACTCAATTCTGCCTGTACCCAATAGGTTTGTACTAGGGCTAACTGACTTTTACGCGAACCGATACGCAGGGAACGAGGAGGACTAGAAACGGACATATCTGAAGTAGGAATTTAACTAAACATCTATCGGACTGCTCGATCTAGACTATCCTGATCTCACCCCTGTTGAGTAATCACTTTCTAGGTTAGGCATAAATAGTTACATCTCTTAATATTTTTAGGCAAATAGGGTGAGCATTATTCCCCACTGACAGCAAAGCTGAAAGCCTAGGTTAAAATAGAGGGACAAAGGTTGCAACAGGGTCTAACTAATGACATTACAACACCCTTGCTATAACAAAGAAGAATTTGTCCGACGTGGACAGGAAATCTATCAGTCTCAGGTGCGTCAGCAGGTTGAGAAGGACAATCATGGGAAGATTGTAGCTATTGATATCAAAACAGGTGCTTTTGAATTAGCAAAAGATATCCTCACAGTTTCCGCATCAACTTTTAACCCGATTGACCGATGCTCAAATTTGGTTCGTTAGAATCGGACATCGAGCAGTTGATCGAGTCGGTTTTGCCCTATCATATAGAGACAAAAAGACCGAGTAACCATTGTCAGATTCTCCATACCCCCCTTATCAAGGGGGGAGCCGCGCCCCCCTTATCAAGGGGGGATCAAGGGGGGATCAAAGGCACAATCTATCTTCAATTTAATAATTATAACCACTCACTTAATAGGATAGTTACACAACGTAAAAATTGGTTAATTCAGGAGTTATTATTATGCTGGACCAAATGATGAGGATGTTAGAAGGGCAACAAATAGGGCCTTATCGTCTTAAGAAGTTTCTCGGTGCGGGTAGTTTCGGTGGTGTATTTCATGCTAGTGAAATGGTCAGAAATACATCGGTTCAAGAAGTTGCTGTTAAAGTTATCCCCGAAAGTAGCGATGATAAATTAATTGAGTTAAAAAATGCCAGAAAGTTAGAACATTCTAATTTAATTAAGGCTTATTCAGTGGGGGAATTTACTTTTCTTAATACAGAAATGCTTTATTTAGTGATGGAATTGGCACAGGGTAGCCTAGAAAATCACATCGCCAAAGGCGGTTTGTCATCAAGTGAAATTAAAAATATTACTGCTCAAGTCGCCCAGGGTTTAAATTATCTTCATGGACAAAATAAAGTCCATCGAGATTTAAAACCGGGTAATATCCTCAAGGTTAATCAACAATACAAGTTAGCAGATTTTGGCTTAATTAGAACTTTAAATAACAAAAGCCACACTCAAACAGTCCACAATAGCGGTACAATTATTTATATGCCTCCCGAAGCCTTTAGGGGGGATATTTCATCAGCCTGGGATTTGTGGTCATTGGGTATTATGTTAATCGAAATGACGACTAATCAACTTCCCTATAAGTTTAATAATGATATTCACCAGTTAATGGCAAAGGTGATGAATTGTGAGCTACAAATCCCAAGTTTACCGAAAGAGTTTAAACCGATTATTGAAGGGTGTTTGCAAAAAGATAGAAAACAAAGATGGACAGCACAACAGGTTTTAAATGCCTTACAACCTGTGGGATGGAATTCTCCCCCGTCACCTCCACCAGCACCGGCAGCAGTCAAAAAGCCTGTTTCACCTACTCCATTTACCGAAAAACTACCCAATCGAGTCACACTGGAGATGGTGAGCTTACCAGCAGGTGAATTTCTTATGGGATCTCCTGATAGTGATCCCGATGCTAGGGATTGGGAAAAGCCTCAACACCAAGTTCAAGTCAACAGTTTTGCGATTGGTAAATATCCAGTTACTCAGGCACAATATCAAGCGGTAATGGGAACCAATCCCTCTCATTTTAAAAATAACTCTTGGTTTAAAAACAATCTGCAAAATCCGGTAGAACAGGTTAGTTGGAACGATGCTCAAGCCTTTTGTCAGAAATTGAGTCAAATAACAGGAAAAACCTATCGCTTACCGACAGAAGCGGAATGGGAATATGCTTGTCGTGCGGGGACTACTACTCGCTATTATTTCGGTGATGATGCTAGTCAGTTAGGAGATTACGCTTGGTATGACGGAAATTCTCAGAAGACAACTCATCCTGTGGGCCAGAAAAGGCCCAATGCTTGGGGACTGTATGACATGATTGGCAATGTTTGGGAGTGCTGCGAGGACAATTGGCACGATAACTATATCGGAGCGCCAAAGGATGGCAGTGCTTGGCTGACAAATGATAATGATTATCCAATAGTGCGGGGCGGTTCTTGGTACTACAATCCTCTTTTCTGCCGTTCTGCTTTCCGCAACAACAACTACCGCCGCGACGACTACTACAGCTTCAGCGGATTTCGGGTGGTGTGCGGTGCTGAGAGGACTCTGTAACCCTTTTTCCCTTTTTTTCCCTTTTTACCCTTTTTCTCTTTTTCCCGCCGCTAGGCGGGTCGATTTTTTTTTGAGATTTTCTAGGGTGCGTCCTGGGGAGCTTTTGCCTTTTTGGGAGCAGTCCTACAGGACGCGAGCCGATGAAGATGCAAGGTTGGGTTGACGACAATTAAATAGGGTATGATGGAGGTCCGATAGATTTTTTCTTATGGCCGTGAGCGAAACCGTCTATATTGAAACCAGTATCTTAGGCTACCTAACTGCTCGACCCCGCAGAGATATTATTGTCGCGGCTAATATTGAGATAAGCTGTCCTTGTGTTTAAACTGCTTGTTGAGATGAGACAAGAGGCGATAGTAAAGGGATTGGGGGAGATTCAGCTAATCTAAGGATAGGCACTTAAAATGCGTCTTAGCCTATTATTTGTGTTAATCTCATCTTTGAAATATCAAAACCCCAAATCGTCTAAGGAGACAATGGCCGCCAATTCTCGGAATAAATCGCCCGTTTTTCTCGGCTGTTCCGGCAGGATCGCTATTTTTTGCCTCTTGATGTTACTATCGGCGGCAATAGGCTGGTTAATCGGGAAACAGTGGGTTAAACACAGCAATCAACCCCAAACCATTAAACCCGTTTTTGCCACGGAGGAAAATAATTTTAATTCTGCCACAGATCCGGCATGGCAACGGAAAGCCGAGATGAGAAAGCGCCGTCTAGAGTTGGGAATTGATGGTCAGTTTTTTAAAAATCTCGTCAATGAATTGTTTAACCTCCGCTATGGGGATATCAAAGAGGAAAAACAGAAACAGGAACAAAGAGATATTTTAGCTGCAGAAATCCTCGATCGCTTAGACCGTCTCGATTCTGGCACTAGAGAAGCATTAGGTAGCTACGACGAGCAACAGCGAGAAAAATGGCGAGAACAAGTGAATCAGTTACGTTTAAGCAGTAGAGTCCTTAATTTACTCACTGATACTGCTTTTTTTCAGCTATTTCCCGAATTGACAGAAAGACCAAATTTTGATAGCGGCTTAGGTCAACTATGGAGTGGTTTGGCCTGGAATCAGTTACAATCTTTACAGTCTGGCCTATCCTACCAAGCGATCGAAAGTTTAGACGAGGGAGGAGAGGAAATGATCGAGGCAATTCTCAGCCAGGGACAAGGAAAAGCCTATGCAATAAAATTGCGTTCCAGTGATCGGTTAAACTTAAATTTAGAGGCGGAAGGCGAAGTTTTACTATCTTTCTACTCTCCCACGGGTAATATTACCCTTTTAGATAAGTCTAGCGATCGGCAATGGTCCGGTCAATTACCCGAAGAGGGATTTTATGAATTAGTTATTCTCCCCCAATCTTCTACCCCTGTTCACTTTCGCTTGCAGTTAAAAGTAAGTCAGTGACTTTAACTGTCAGGAGACAGGAGACAGGAGACAGGAGACAGTCGGCAGCTTTTTTCTCCCCAACCCCCCATCTCCCCACACCCCACACCCTACACCCCACACCCTACACCCCACTTCCCCAACCCCTAATCTGCTTTTTTACTTTTTCCCATGTCTTTAACTTTCCAGGCTGTTATCGCTAAATTAAATGAATTTTGGGCCGATCGCGGTTGTTTAGTTGCTCAACCCTATGATACCGAAAAAGGTGCGGGAACCATGAGTCCCCATACCTTTTTAAGGGCAATTGGTCCGGAACCTTGGGCCGTTGCCTATGTGGAACCCTGTCGTCGTCCTACGGATGGCCGTTATGGCGAAAATCCCAATCGTTTTCAGCATTACTATCAATATCAAGTTCTAATTAAACCCTCTCCCGATAATATTCAGGAAATCTATTTAGACTCCCTGCGGGTGTTAGGAATTAACCCGGAAGATCACGATATTCGCTTCGTGGAAGATAACTGGGAATCTCCCACCCTCGGTGCTTGGGGTGTGGGTTGGGAAGTGTGGTTAGATGGGATGGAAATCACCCAATTTACCTACTTTCAACAGTGTGGAGGTATCGATTGTCGTCCCGTGGCGATCGAAATTACCTATGGTTTAGAAAGATTAGCCATGTATCTGCAAGATGTGGAGGCAATTAATAAAATTCAATGGAATGAAAATATCCTCTACGGTGACATTTTTCTACAAAATGAAATCGAACAATGTACCTACAATTTTGAGGCTTCCAATCCTGAATTATTGTTTAGTTTATTCAGTTTATATGAACAGGAAGCTAAACAATTAATTGATCGCTCTCTGGTGATTCCCAGTCTAGATTATGTTCTTAAATGTTCCCATACTTTTAATTTACTCGATGCTAGAGGTGTGATTGCTGTAGCTGAAAGAACCCGTTATATCGGCAGAATTCGCAATTTAGCTCGACAGGTTGCTCAATTGTATTTACAGCAACGGGAAGCTTTAGGTTTTCCCCTACAAACGGTTTAGCGATCGGGTGCATCTTTGGCGATGCACCCCTAGCAATTGTATTGGCCTTCGTTTAATAACTTTTTTTTATAAAAAATCCTATTTATACTAAATCTTGTTTAAAAAGTATAGGATAGTGGGAAAGAAAAAAAGATGTTATCGCTAACATCTTTTTGGCATTTTTTACAATTTAACTTCAATATCAACCCCTGCGGGTAAATCTAATTTCATCAAAGCATCGATTGTCTTAGAAGAGGGTTGGTAAATATCAATAATGCGGCGATGGGTGCGGGTTTCAAAATGTTCACGGGAGTCCTTGTCAACGTGAGGGGAACGCAGGACACAATAAATCTTTCTTTTGGTCGGTAGGGGGATCGGTCCGATCGCTGTGGCGTTAGTTCTATTGGCAGTATCGACAATCTTCTCACAGGAAGTATCGAGTAAGCGCCGGTCAAAAGCTTTCAAACGAATGCGAATTTTCTGTTGTTGTAGCGTAGCCATAATTTCACCTATTGCAATTGTCAAGGTACAAAATAAAGACAGTAACGGAGCAGCTTTTAAATTCACTGCCCCGTTAATTAGTAGATTAGCCTACTTGATAATTTTCGAGATAACGCCAGAACCGATGGTGCGACCACCTTCGCGAATAGCGAAGCGCATACCCTGTTCAATAGCGATCGGGTTGATCAGTTCCACCGTCATTTTGATCCGGTCTCCCGGCATGACCATTTCTACAGTGCTGCCATCATCGGCGGTGTAGTCTTGGATAGTGCCAGTTACGTCGGTTGTCCTTACATAGAACTGAGGACGATAGTTTTTAAAGAAAGGAGTGTGACGACCACCCTCTTCTTTACTTAACACATACACCTCACCTTCAAACTGGGTGTGGGGTTTGATTGTACCCGGTTTAGCGATAACCATGCCGCGCTCGATGTCGGTTTTTTGGATACCACGCAGGAGGATACCAGCGTTGTCACCGGCCATCCCTTGGTCAAGACTTTTCTTGAACATTTCGATCCCGGTGACGGTGGTGGCGCGGGTATCTCTGATCCCGACCAATTCCACGTTATCACCCACTTTCACAATACCGCGTTCGATCCGACCGGTAGCCACCGTCCCCCGACCAGTAATCGAGAATACGTCTTCTACCGCCATCAGGAAGGGTTTATCGATATCCCGTTCAGGGGTGGGGATATAGCTATCTACCGCTTCCATTAATTCATAAATTGCGTCCACCCACTCGTTATCGCCTTTTTGGGCCTTGGGGTTTTTGGTCATGTACTCGAGGGCTTCTTTAGCAGAACCGGCAATAATGGGGATTTCGTCGCCAGCGAAGTCGTAATTGGTGAGAAGTTCGCGTACTTCCAGTTCTACGAGTTCCAGTAACTCCTCATCGTCCACCATATCTTTTTTGTTGAGGAAGACCACGAGGTTAGGTACACCCACCTGACGAGCCAGCAGGATATGTTCCCGGGTTTGGGGCATCGGGCCATCAGCGGCCGAGACCACGAGAATACCACCGTCCATCTGTGCCGCACCGGTGATCATGTTTTTTACATAGTCGGCGTGGCCGGGGCAGTCCACGTGAGCGTAGTGGCGATCAGCAGTTTCGTACTCAACGTGAGCGGTGTTGATGGTGATCCCGCGAGCCTTTTCTTCGGGAGCGGCATCGATTTCATCGTATTTTTTAGCTTGGGCATTACCCAAGGCCGCTAGGGTCATAGTGATAGCGGCGGTGAGGGTAGTTTTGCCGTGGTCAACGTGACCGATCGTACCGATGTTAACGTGGGGTTTCGTCCGTTCAAATTTAGCGCGTGCCATTTACTTTCTGTTCCTTTGTTTTTTTTTCTTCTTCAGGTGGGTGAACAGTAATCAGTCACCAGAGATCAGTTTTAAGTTAGCAGTTATTAGGGTTGACCGACCAACTTTAAATGATCGGTTTGTTCTCACTGCTCACTGGTCACTGGTCACTGATTAACCGTTCCCTTTACTTTTGGTGATAATCGTCTCGGCCACGTTGCGGGGGACTTCTTCGTAATGGCTAAATTCCATGGTGAAGATGCCCCTTCCTTGGGTTTTGGAGCGAATATCAGTGGCGTAACCGAACATTTCCGCTAGGGGAACTTTAGCGGAGACTTTGGCGATGCCGGTCTCGGTTTCTTGACCTTCGATTTGTCCCCGACGGGAGTTAAGATCACCGATGACGTTACCGATGAAGTCTTCGGGTACTTCCACTTCCACCTTCATCATCGGTTCTAGGAGAACGGGGGTAGCTTTCATCACCGCTTCCTTAATCGCCATGGAACCGGCAATCTTAAAGGCCATCTCGGAGGAGTCCACATCGTGGAAAGAACCATCTACAAGGGTTGCTTTCAGGTCGATGACGGGATAACCCGCTACAATCCCCGATTCGCAAGCTTCTTTCATCCCTTGTTCTGACGGACTGATGTATTCTTTGGGGATAGCACCACCGACAATTTTGGAGACGAAGACAAAGCCCGACCCCGGTTCACCCGGTTCGAGTTCGATGACGACGTGGCCGTACTGCCCTTTACCACCACTTTGACGGATAAATTTACCCTCAGCGCGCACGGGTTTCCGCACAGTTTCCCGATAGGCCACCTGGGGAGCGCCCACCGTCGCTTCGACTTTGTATTCCCGGAGCATTCGATCGACCAGGATTTCCAGGTGCAGTTCTCCCATCCCGGCGATTACCGTTTGATTGGTTTCGGGATCAACTTTGACCCGGAAGGTGGGATCTTCATCGGAGAGAGCTTGCAGAGCTTTGCTGAGTTTCTCGATGTCCTGTTTGGTTTTCGGTTCCACCGCCACGGAGATAACCGGTTCGGGGATAAAGAGGGATTCTAGGATAATCGGGTTCTTATCATCACAGAGGGTATCCCCGGTAATGGTGTTTTTCAGTCCGATCGCCGCTCCTAGATCACCGGCGCGCAGTTCATCCACTTCGATCCGTTCGTTGGATTTGAGGATGATCAGGCGAGCGATCCGTTCTTTGGTTCCTTTGGTGGAGTTGTAGGCGTAGCTGCCTTTAGCTAGTACACCGGAATAGACCCGTAGGAAGGTTAAACGACCGAAGGGATCGGCCATGATTTTGAAGGCGAGAGCCGAGAAGGGCGCATCGTCCTTGGCTTCCCGGATTGCCTCGCTGCCATCGGGAAGAATCCCTTTAACGGCGGCTACTTCCGAGGGTGAGGGTAGGTAATCGACAACGGCATCGAGGAGCAGTTGTACCCCTTTGTTTTTGAAAGCCGAGCCGCAGAGGACGGGAACAATTGTACCAGCAATCGTCCCTTCTCTGAGACCGCGTTTGATTTCGGCTTCGGTGAGTTCTTCACCTTCTAGATATTTTTCTAGGAGTTCTTCATCAGCTTCCGCTACAGCTTCCACCAGCTGCACGCGGAATTCTTCGGCCTTTTCCAATAAGTCTTCGGGAATGTCGGTTTCTTCTATGTCTTTCCCTAGATCGTCCTTATATATATAGGCGCGCATCTTGACGAGATCAACGATCCCGCTCAGTTCGCTTTCCGCGCCGATCGGCATTTGGATGGGAACGGCGTTAGTTCTGAGGCGATCTCTTAATTGTTCGTAAACTTTGAAGAAGTTCGCCCCCGTTCTGTCCATTTTGTTGACAAAGGCAATCCGGGGTACTTTGTACCGATCGGCTTGTCTCCAGACGGTTTCTGATTGGGGTTGTACACCACCAACAGAGCAGAAAACCGCCACCACTCCATCGAGTACCCGCATGGAACGTTCCACTTCAATGGTGAAATCGACGTGGCCGGGGGTGTCAATGATGTTGATGCGATGATCTTGCCAACTGGTACTGATGGCGGCGGCGGTGATGGTGATTCCTCGCTCCCGTTCCTGTTCCATCCAGTCGGTAATTGCCGTTCCGTCGTGGACTTCGCCCAGTTTATGAGCGACTCCCGTGTAGAACAGGATTCTTTCTGTTGTCGTTGTTTTGCCCGCGTCTATATGAGCGGCGATTCCGATGTTTCGCACTCTCTCTAGCGGGATAGTCCGTGCCACAGCAACCTCCTTGCTTTGCTTGCCAGTGATGGGATTTTGTTCTAGGATTTTTTACACTATTTACAATTCTATACTTTTCTTGACAGTTTTTTGGCGGCAGCGGTGTAGTCCACCGCCCTTAAAGTATCTTTAAAGTATCTTTTTAGTAACGATAGTGGGCAAAGGCTTTGTTTGCCTCCGCCATCCGGTGGGTTTCTTCCCGTTTTTTGATCGTGCCGCCGGTTTCATTGGCCGCATCCATGATCTCGTTGGCCAGTTTACCTGCCATGGTTTTGCCGCCTCTGGTTCTGGCATAATGGACTAACCAGCGTAGTGCTAATGTACTACCGCGGTTGGTGCGTACTTCCATCGGGACTTGATAGGTGGCTCCACCGACCCGGCGGGCTTTCACTTCCACTAGGGGAGTGGCGTTTTTAACGGCTTTTTCAAATACTTCTAGGGGTTCTTGACCGGTACGTTCGCCGACGGTTTTCAGGGCATCGTAAACGATATTAGCGGCCAGGGATTTTTTGCCCGATCGCATGATCCGGCGGATGGTCATGCTGACTAAACAGCTATTGTAAACGGGATCGGGGGGAATAGGACGTTTTTTGACGTTTTTACGGCGAGACATCGGAATATTCCTGAATTTTCTAGGTTAACTTTAACTTTTGCTTGACAGTCGGATGATTACAGCCCATCTTAAACCCTCTCCTGCGAGTCTTCAGTCTCTTGGGTTAACTTTGACCGACTCGGTGGGAGTATTTTTTTGGTTAATCAATTTCCTGTTTATTTAGCAGCGGGTTTGGGGCGTTTGGTTCCGTACTTAGACCGCGCCTTTTGGCGGTTTTTCACCCCGGTGGCATCGAGGGTGCCGCGAATGATGTGGTATCTGACTCCGGGTAGATCTTTGACCCGACCGCCCCGAATCAGGACGACCGAGTGTTCTTGTAGGTTATGACCGATGCCCGGAATGTAGGCTGTCACCTCAAATCCAGAGGTCAAACGTACCCTAGCCACTTTCCGTAGGGCTGAGTTGGGTTTTTTCGGTGTGGTGGTATATACTCTTGTACAAACTCCCCGACGTTGGGGGCATTGTTTGAGGGCGGGAGATTTGGTTTTTCTTTTCGCTTTGGATCTTTCGTCGCGTATTAATTGCTGAATGGTGGGCATGATAGGGCTGTATCTAAGGTTACTCTGAACTCCTATTACCGAAGGTCAAATCGTTGACAAAAGGTCATTATAGCAAATTGTCGCTCTTGTTGTCAAGTCCGCGATTGTGCTTTTCTCCGGTTTAGATGTTAGAGATTGTCTTTTTCTTGGGCGGCTGCGGCACTCAATTCGGGCGTTATTAGGCGATAAAATTACAGCTTCGTTGTTTTGGCTTGATGATGCAATGTTAGCGATAATTATCACCTGATTAATCGGCCAATGTCTGAAAAGCTGTCTCTAGCTAACCTCATTTTCAGAACTGGTGTCCAGACTATTAGCTCTTAACGCTATATTTAGAGCTTTTGTACTGGATGCACCACAGGCTACCATAAAATATTGTTAACCTTTGAGGTTAACAATATTACAAGGGTCATCTACAATGGATATTGTCTTTAAGGAAAAAAAATTTGAGAACGAATGCAATAGCCAAAGACTACTGAAAAAACAGTATGGAGAGAAGATGGCTAAGAAAATCAGGCAAAGACTCGACGACTTAAAAGCAGTTATTGTCCTGGAGGAAATGCGATCGCTGCCGGGACGTTGCCACGAATTGTTACATAACCGTGCTGGACAACTATCTCTAGATTTAGTTCATCCTCTCAGACTAATTTTTGAGCCGGCTAATATACCGATTCCTCAAAAAGCAGACGGGGGAATTGATTAGAAGAAAGTAACCGCAGTCGTAATTATTGGCATAGATGACACCCATGACTAATACTATTGAGAACAGATATGCACCGGATTTTATTTCTCCACCGGGAGAAACCCTTGCCGAAATCCTAGAAGAAAGAAATATGTCTCAATCGGAACTCGCCCAACGCATGGGCAGACCAAAAAAGACTATCAATGAGATAATAAAAGGTAAAGCGGAGATTACTATCGATACCGCCTTACAGATACAGTTAGTGTTAGGAACTCCCGCCAGTTTCTGGATAGAGCGCGAAAGACTTTATCGGGAATATTTAGCGAGAAAAAATGAGAATCAAAGATTAAAAGGTTATTTAGGCTGGTTAAAACAAATTCCTTATCGCCAGATGACTGAATTAGGCTGGCTCAAGTTTGATGAGGATAAAATAGAGCAATTACGAGAGAGCTTGAATTTTTTTGCCGTTGTTTCCCCTGAGCAATGGGAGGAGATTTGGGGGAGAAATTTATCGATTGATTTTAGAAAGTCTCAAGCATTTGATAGCGATCGAGGGGCAATAACGGCATGGTTGCGTCAAGGAGAAATAGAAGCATCGAAAATTAATTGTGCTGATTACAACGAGTTGAAATTCAGAGATGCCTTGCGACAAATTCGTTCGTTAACTATTAAGTCTATCGAGGTATTTCAACCGCAAATGATCGAGCTTTGTGCGGCAGCGGGAGTTGCCTTGGTTTTTGTTCCTGAACTTCCGAAAACAAGGGTACACGGTGCTACCCGTTGGTTAGGTTCTCACAGAGCTTTAATTCAATTGAGCGATCGATACAAAACAAATGATCATTTTTGGTTTTCTTTTTTTCATGAAGCTGGTCATATTTTATTACATGGGAAACGAACTTTATTTTTAGAGGGGCAAGATATTCAAGATACAATTAAAGAAAAAGAGGCGGATGTTTTTGCGGCTAATTTCTTAATTGCTCCCAGAGATTGGCAGAGATTTATCGCCAATAATTCTCTGAATAGAAAAGCTATTAATCAATTTGCCGAACAACTAGGAATACACCCTGGTATTATTGTTGGTAGAATGCAACATGAGCAAATTACTTCTTATCAAAACTATAATGATCTTAAGGAGAAATATTGTCTAAATACGCAGAATTCCTTTTTGGTATTGACGAGCGACTCCCCAAAAGGAAAACTTCCTATCTCACTATTAAGATAACTGCTGTAAGCGGAGATTACTAAGGATAAATTTGGCAATAAGTGACAAAATTGCGATAAAATCAAAAAAAGTCAGGGAGAGGATAGCTATGCTCGATCTTGCGAAATTAGCGGCAAAAATGCCAGGAATCAGTCAACATTTTCAACAGGAAGTGACAGCTAGTCGCGAGCGAGTGCAACGGGCTAAAATTCTTTTAGAACAAGCTCAACAGCAACAGGAAAAACTGCTAGAACTCTATCATAACTGGCACGATCGCCTAATTTTCTCTGTCGCGCTACCGATCGAACCTCTCGACACCCGCATTACTATCCTTCCCGCTCCCGAAAGTCATAGCGTTTTTGCCACGGATGGTTCCCAAATTGCCCCTTCTCACCACGAAATCGCCTACTGTTATCTAATTAATATCGGTAGGATTATGTTGCACTATGGTCAAAATTTGCACCCTCTCCTCGATAGCATTCCCGAAGTCTATTACAAATCAGAAGACCTCTACATTTCTAAACAGTGGGGTATTCGCGTGGATGAGTGGATGAGTTATCGTCGGACGGTATTAGAAAGCCAAATGTTAGCAGAAATGGCTACTCGTTGGGTAAAACCCCCTGGGGCCCATTATGAACCAAATTTAGCCCTCGTGGATGGTTCTTTGATCTATTGGTTTATCGATAGTCTCCCCCCGGAAGCAAAAGATTTAATTTTGCCACCGATTTTTCAGTCTTGGGACGATTTAAAATCAGCTAAAATCCCGCTTATGGGTTATATTAGTGCTTCTCGTAGCACGGAAGGCTTAAATTTCCTGCGTTTACAATCTTGTCCCCATGATACTCCCAATTGCTTGATCAATTGCGGTGATTTAGACCCAGAAAAAACCCCTTGTCGCGTTGTCGATCCTCTCCGGGATGCTTCTCTCTGGGGTTATTTATTGGAACCGGGGCAAAGAAGTCCTTTTTGGCGCAGTTCTTTGAAAATACTCGATCTTTATGGGGATGAACATCGCATTTACTTCTGTTATCTCCATGTGGGGACGGAAATCGCTAGGGTAGAGGTTCCTGCTTGGGTGGTGGAGGAGCGAGAATTACTCGATCGCTCTTTGAGTATTTTACTGGCCCAGGTGTTAAAAGGTTATGGTTATCCGATCGCCTTAGCGGAAGCGCACAATTTAGCGGTGATTAAAGGTGGCGATCGCTTGCGTTTTTTTGCTCTTTTGGAACAACAAATGATTAAAGTCGGTTTACAGGATGTGGGAACATCTTATAAGGAAGCGAGAAAGCGCAGTAGTATCGCTTGATAGTAAATCTGTTGAGTATAGGCTACATATCAGGACAGGCAAAAGGCAATAGGTAAGAGGCAAAAGAGGGAATAAATAATCAGTCTTTAATAACCGGATTTAGTATCACTGATAACTGATAACTGATCACTGATAACTGATAACTGATAACTGATAACTGGTCACTGATAACTGATCACTGATAACTGAAAAAGGTGGGAATTACCCACCTTAAACTTGATTTTTGCTGAATTTTTCTAGCGACTGCTACGATCTTGGTCTAAGACGCTGACGGGGAAATTATTATAACCAACGTGATGTTTGCTGGTTTTTTGAATTTCTTCTTTAATTTGATCTAGATCAACATAGCGATCGGCTACATTAATTAAACTATCACTGGTCATCGATCGCAAACTAACCACTTCCACTCGCGCACCACGGTAACTGACGGAATCGGCAGCATAGGCCAAATCCCCATCACCACTGACAATTACTGCGGTATCATAGGAACCCACTAGCGCCATTAAATCCACGGCGATTTCCACGTCGAGATTGGCTTTTTTGGAACCATCGGGCAATTGTACTAGATCTTTAGCGATGACTCGATAACCGTTGCGACGCATCCAGAGGAGGAATCCCTGCTGTTTTTCGTTAGTGCGATCGACTCCAGTATAAAAGAAGGCGCGCAAGAGACGAGAACCGGCAGTTAAACGACAAAGTAATTTGGTGTAGTCAATTTCGATACCTAATTGCAGAGCCGCATAAAATAAATTGGAACCATCGATGAAAATCGCCACACGACCGCGATTTTCTAGCACTTGTTCGGGGGTGAAGACTGGGGCCGTGTCATAATCATCAAACATTTTATTTTTCCTCGTTTGTTAAAAGTTTAGTGTTGAGTGTTTGCCAGTTGTATCTGAAAGGACAACAGACCTTAAAAAATAGAGTTATTAAAAAATTCCTTTAGGAATCGTTTAACGGCAGTTCTAGTTTAGAAAAGATCGGTTCAGGTGTTCCTAGTTGTGGATTTGTGGGTAATCCCCATTGACAGTGTTGGGAAAAAGAGACACGCTCAGGGGAGTTTTCTCCGTCCTCCGACCTGAAAGTATTAAAATCAATAACAAAACCCAGTTGTTGATAAATTTTACTGCTTAAGGTCGGTATTATCGGTGAGAGTAGGTAGGCAGAGAGTCTTACTGATTCCAAAACCGCATAGAGGACTTTTTCTACTGCTGCTTGTTGTTTCTGTTTAAATAAACTCCAGGGCGCACTCTCATCGATAAACTTGTTACTAGCGCGAATTAACGCCAATATTTCCTCACAGGCTTGATTAAATTGTAGCGCATCATACTTCTGTTCAACAATGACCCCTAGATTGATCCCCATATTCTTAAGACGATTATCGTTCGGGATATCTACGCCAGTCAACTGGGGGGGGATATTTTGGCAGTATTTTTTAACCATGCCTAGGGTGCGATTGAGGAGGTTGCCTAAATCGTTGGCTAAATCCGCGTTAAGAATATTAACAAATCTGGTTTCCTGAAAATCGCCATCCTGTCCTAATTCAATCTCTTTGACGAAATAGTAACGGACGGCATCGGCCCCGTAGCGATCAACCAAATCGAAGGGATCGAGAGTATTACCGAGACTTTTGCCCATTTTCCGCCCGTCTTTGGTCAAAAAGCCATGGCCGAACACTCTTTTGGGCAAGGGTAAACCCGCCGACATTAGCATAGCCGGCCAATAAATGGCATGGAATCTTAATATATCTTTACCGATCAGATGCAGATCGATCGGCCACCATTTGGCCAAGGCATTTTCTAGGGTGGGTTCGTCTTCGGGGTCGAGAAGGGCGGTAACATAGCCAAGAAGGGCATCAAACCAAACGTAGATGGTATGCTGACCATCGTGGGGAATGGGAAACCCCCAAGCGACATTAACCCTAGAGATGGAGAAGTCCTGTAGTCCCTGGTTGACGAAGTTGAGAACCTCATTACGTCGGCTTTCCGGTTGAATAAAATTGGGTTGTTCTTGGTAAAGTTGTTCTAGTTGTGCTTGGTATTTAGAGAGACGGAAAAAATAGTTTTCCTCGTCGCGCCATTCGGCGGCTAGGTTAGTATGAATGGGACAACAGCCATTATCTAACAGTTCTCTTTTTTCCTTAAATTCTTCACAGGCGACGCAATACCAACCCTGTTGGCGATCGAGATAGATATCGCCCTTTTCCCAGACTCTTTCAAAAAATTCGTTAACAATTGCCTGATGACGGGGGGCAGTGGTGCGACTAAAGCGATCATACTGGATGTGTAGCTTTGCCCAGAGATTGGCAAAACTGGTGGCAATGCGATCGCAGTGTTCCTGGGGATTGAGTCCTTTGGCTGCCGCAGTCCGTTCGATTTTCTGTCCATGTTCGTCGGTTCCTGTAATTAGGAGGACAGAATTGCCCTGTAACCGCTGCCATCGTGCCATAACATCCGCTACGATCGTCGTGTAAGCACTACCGATGTGAGGGATATCGTTGACATAATAAAGAGGTGTTGTCAAAGCAAATGTTTTTCGCTCATTCAAATCATTCATGAAATTTATTTTTTTAAATAGACGAGGCTGCCCTGGGGCGTTCTGTAGATGATTGGGACATAATCCCTATATTTTATGATCCTCTAATTCTGTTTTATCCTTTAGTTGTGATCTAAGTCAATAAAAACAATCTTAAGGCCGATTTTTTTTTTTCATGAAGCTGCTTACCCCCCTATCTACCTCTCGTTTAATTCTTGATACCACGCGCACGAGTCTGTTTACCGTCGGTCAAGAAAATCTACCCAGCCAAGGAGTGGCGATCGTGGTAAGTAACCATCGTAGCTTTTTGGACGCGCCGATCTTAATTCAAGCTTTGGGCAAAACTCTCCCAATCGCCTGTCATCACTACATGGGAAAAACGCCGCTTTTGCGGGAATTAATCGGAGAATTAGGCTGTTTTCCCTTTGATACCCCCGAAAAACGCCACCGGACTTTTTTTCGGCAAGCAACGGATTTTTTACAGTCCGGACGATGGATCGGTTTATTTCCAGAAGGTGGATCGCCGATGTTAAATTTGACTGCTCCTCGTCAAATTAGCCGTTTTCAGAGCGGATTTGCCCATTTAGCCCTGCGTTGTCCCGTGGAGAATTTATTTGTCTTACCTGTGGCTATTCTCTCCGAGTCGGAAACTGTTATTAGTCCTTTTCCCGTGCGTTTGCTACGCTGGTTAGATACCACGGAACCTTTATTCGATCAAGATGGTTGGCATCCCGTTGTCTTTTATCATCGTGTCAAGGTGGCGATCGGTCGTCCCTATGGAATTACTGAAAGCGATCGCTCAGATTATCAAGGTAAACAAGGAAAAAAAGCCCTTAATCGTTTAATTGGTCATTGTCAGTCGGAAATTAGCGATTTATTGCTGAAGGGCTAAGTCAGGAGACAGGAGGCAGGAGATAGGGTTTTGGGGTTTTGGGGTTTTGGGGTTTTGGGGTTTTAGGGTTTTAGGGTGTTAGGGTGTTAGGGTTTTAGGGTGTTAGGGTTTTAGGGTGTTAGGGTTTTAGGGATTTAGGGTTTTAGGGATTTAGGGATTTAGGGTTTTAGGGATTTAGGGTTTTAGGGAAATTTCAGCTAAATGCCCACTTCCCCACTTCCCCACTTCCCCACTTCCCCACTCCCCACACTTCCCCACTTCCCCATCTCCCCCCGCAACGCGCACGCATTGACCACCCCATCTTCCCACTTCATAATTCATAATTTATAATTCATAATTCCCTCTCCCTTTCCTCACCCCATTATGGAAAAATTAACTAATCTCGATCGCATTGCTGAAGAAATTTTAGGTTTAATTCCGACAGAAACGGTTATCATTGCCCTATTTGACGGTGATAGTATTGATTATCGCGCGGGTGCGGGGAAAAACACCGGGGCAATTGTGGGCAAAAGGGGTGATATTGCCACGTCGGGATTGTGTACGGTGGTTTACCAGGGTAGTTGTCCGGTGGTGGTGGGACAAACTCTAGGAGATAATCGCATTCGTCAGGATATAGCGGTCGCTTTGGGGATAAAAACGGCTTTAGCTGTGCCAATTAGAGTTAATAATCAGTTATTTGGCGCAGTAATGCTTTTAAACCGTCTCGATGGTCGGGAATTGACCGATCGAGATAGTTTATTAGTGGAGGAATATCTTTGTTCTTGGCCAGATTTTTAGTAAAAGCGATTTTTGATCAGATTGGCATTGACGAATAAAGCGTTACAGTAAATTAGTCCTTCATAGGGATAGGGAGACCAATAGGATAAATCGTATAGACCATTAAAACGAAAGCCTTTTTGATACAATTGGTCGTAAATTTTGGTAAAAAATGTATGGCGAAAATCGGAGGGACGAAACCCAACTTCTGAAAGAATCATGGCAATTTTTCTCTCTTCTAGAAAATTGGTTGCTCCAGCTAAAACCTGTAGCTCATAACCCTCTGTATCCATTTTAAGCAGGTCTATTCTATCTATCCCCTGAGCTTGACAAAAATTATCTAAGCTATCAATTGTGATTGCTTCTGTTTTGTCGGTGGATTGGCCTTGATTCTCGTCTATAGGCCGGTTTAAGGCCTCGGTGAGAGAGTTTTGTTGAGAATTAGAGTTTAAGATAATTGTTTTTTCTGAAGGTTGCTCGCCGAAAGCGATCGGAAAACAGCGAATTCGCTGATTATTAGCAAATTTTTGAGATAATTGGGCAAAAGTTTCCTTGATTGGCTCGAAACAAAGAATATCAGCTTGAGGAAATTTTTGATGAAAGTAACTACCTGTTTGTCCAATATTGGCCCCGACATCAAAAATAATCCTTGGTTGCTGGTGATGACAAATTCTTTCTATATCTGAGGCCACATCCCAACCAGCAGGGAAGGAATCGGGGGAAACTTTTTTGTAAGTCTCAAGACTCAATTCATGAATCAAATTTTTCAGCCGGCTTTTAATGCTCATAATTCTTTTGTAAATTAGGAGGGTAATTGATACAGCCAATATAGCAATCAGAGTGACAAGTAACTAGAGTAAAAAAAGCCACTTTAATTCTCCCCCATCCCTGCAACTGCTACTCAGAGATGAGGGATAGAAGCGGTTGGGTAATCCAGTTGAATGCTACGGCGATTTGATGGTTAAGGGTAGGCAGACGGAGGCCCCTGCTACGAGGCGATGCGATCACCCTCTAAATTCGAGTCCGACCCCGATTTTTTGCTCCGCTGGCGCTGCCACGTTCGATAGACCAGAACCGAGACACCACTCAGGCCAAGCAGGCCAACTAAGCTGGAGGTGGATGGTTCAGCTACTGGTTGGGCGGTGGTAAAGGTGAGCAAGCCATCATACTGGGCAGAACCACCCAAGACATTATCGTCAAATTCGAGGATGGTTAAACTATTATTTGCTGTAGGAAGTTGCACAAGTTGCAAGATTGATCTTGCGTTGATTACTTGCAGGGTAACAGAGATATCCTGGCTCGGAATGGCAGGAGTGAGACCTGTAAAGACAGAGGAAAATGTCTCGACACGGATCTCGTCGGGTAGAGGCAGGGGCCAATCAGGAATCCAGTTCACATGATCCATGACGAGGGTACCGTTGAGCGTTGTCCTAATGATAGTGGGTTCGTTGCGCCCTGAGTGACGGCCCACGGCAGCAAAATCAAAGTGATGCCACTGCAAAGTATCACCCTGAATGATTAATCGGTCTCGGCCATCGATCAAGGCCGAAATCTCCAGTGTAATGGAGCCGGCAAGCACCTGTCCCGCATGACTCAGGATCACGGGTAAGATCAGCACCGACCATCTTAAAGGGAAGGAATCGGGGGAAACTTTTTTGTAAGTCTGAAGACTCAATTCATGAATCAAATTTTTCAGCCGGCTTTTAATGCTCATAATTCTTTTGTAAATTAGGAGGGTATTTGATACAGTCGATATAGCAATCAGAGTGACAAGTAACTAGAGTAAAAAAAGCCACTTTAATTCTCCCCCATCCCTGCAACTGCTACTCAGAGATGAGGGATAGAAGCGGTTGGGTAATCCAGTTGAATGCTACGGCGATTTGATGGTTGAGGGTGGGCAGACGGTAGAGATAGACTAAGCGACGGGTAAGATGGGCAAGGGGACCGGCTAATTCTAGTCCTAAACCGCTAATGGTAGCTTCATCGACTCCGAGGGTCAACATTTCGCCTAAAGGTTGATAACGGAAGGGTAAAGCTGGTTTATCGTGGAAACTCGCCCAAATATTCCAAGCGCAGTAGTCGGACTGTTGAAGGGCCACTTGGGCCGTGGCAGCGTATGGTTTATCGTCTTGATCGCGACTATCGGCCGCATCGCCGATCGCGTAGATGCTGGGGTTTTCGACAGTTTGTAAATATTGATTAACTTTTAGTAATTTGCGCTCACTATGTGCTATCGGCAAATTAGCGAGCAGTGGGGAGGCGATCGGACTAACGGTCCAGAGAATTAGATCAACGGGGATCTTGTCTATCTGTCCTTTGTAGTCAAGGGAGAGGCGATCCGCTTGGATATCGGCGACGGTGGTTTCTAGGTCTAACCAAACCAGACGTTTTTCCAGGGCTTTTTTGGCGGTGTCGCGGTTAAATTGGGTTGAAGGGCCAAGTATATCGCTATTTCTTTCGATAAGACGAATTCTTCCCCTTTCTCCGAGGCGATCGGCCAGCTTACAGGCTAATTCTACGCCGCTATAACCGCCCCCGATAATGGCGACCCGAATTTTATCGCGATCGGATTGTTCTAGGGTTTTGAGTCGATCCCGAAGACGATAGGCATCCTCGAGACTACGAAAGGGGATAGCGTGGGTTCTGGCCCCGGGTAGGAAGTCAAGGGAGGATTGACCACCGAGGGCGATCACGAGGCGATCATAGCATATATCGTTTTTATTGTCAAGGGTTATTTGATGATTATTAACATTGATCGCCGTGACGGTTCCCTGTTGGAAGTCAACGGGGGTATTGGCGAGTAATTCGCTGAAAGGGGGGGCAATTTCCCAGGATTGCAGTTCTGAGGTGACTAATTCGTAGAGAAGGGGAGAAAATAAAAAGCGATCGTTTTTATCAATTAAGGTAATTTGGGGGGGGTGTTGATCAGGCCAGGGCAATTGACTCAAACGTAAAGCAGTATAGAGTCCACCAAAACCACCACCGAGAATACAAATTTTTGGGATTGAGTCAGTCATATTGATCGCTGAGGGTTTTGTTTCTTATTTTGACACTCCCTGCCGTAAAATGGACGGGGAACCTTAAACCCAAATTTTCGGTAAAGCGAGGAAAGAAAAATAGTTTTTATTTATCTACTCAGCCAAATCGTCAGCAAAGCCACAATTGTAGCCAGAAAAAGGATATGATTCATCCAATCGTCGAAAGACCAATTTTTAAACATAATCACTATTAGCGTAGAAAACTTTTAAACCTACATCCAATCCTACACATCTTTTAGTCGGTTCTAGCGGTTTTGCATCTTCCCGAATATCAACGCTTAGACAGAATTGGACATAATAAACATTTGAACGATTATTTTTCTGAAACTTAGGATAATCATTGTTTATCGACCTCAAACAACTACTTATATGCTAACCTATACAGCAGAGATTGTCAAGATTTAAGTCGTGCTTCGCTGTTTTATATTGGTTGGGGTTTCATCTCGTTAAAAGCGAGAGTCTTCACCCCGACATTTGAGATAAAATTAAGATTAGAGCTTATTAGAGAGGAAAAACCTAACCAGAAGAATTTTTAGGTGAATCCTAATTGAGATGGGAGTCTTTGGGAATAACATCCAAACCGAGGAGAACCTTTTGAGTATTGGACATATCGCCGATAATTCTTTGTAGGGGTGGGGGAAGTTGTTTGACTAAAGTAGGAGTTACGAGAATTTTATCCTGTTCCGCTAATTGGGGCTGTTCGAGAACATCAATTATTTCTACTGTATAAAGATCGGATAACTCCTCGCGACAGATACGAAAAATATTGGCGATCGCCCTCTGGGATTTACTTGAATCGCCCATAATGTAGAGTTTGAGAAGATATTGACTCATGATTGCGTGTTATTGAACAGTTTAATGTTGCTGAGACCGATATAGTATTTACGATAGAAAGAGACGAGATAACCCATCAATTCCAAGACCATGAGACGACCTTCGCTAACGTAGGCCTGCGCTTTGGCCAGGGTGACATCCTGATTTTTTTGGCGTAGGGTGGTGGTATGAATATCCACCACATCGCGAGGACTAGCTTTTAAGAATCCTAACTTATCGGCCAAGCTTCGCAGTCGTTCCGATAGATTATGTTCCACTTTGTATGCTTGTTCTTCTAAAGCTAAGTCTAATAACTCTCCGTAATTTTGGACTAATTCTTGAAAAATATCGGGAATACTCTGCTTTATTGCCTCAGAACCGAACATTTTCGCCGTGATGCTAGTTTGTACTCCCTTGATTAACTGTTCCAGTTCGCGAAATTCCTCTTCCTGTTGTTGATGTTTAAGATTGAGGATATATTGCTGACGTTCGATCGCCACACGAATTTGATAGACTAAAAGACTACTATCGATATTATTTAACTGAATATAACCGTCAGCACCCAGTTGAAAGGCTTTAACGACTAATTTCTCATCATTGCTAGTAGTTTGAACCACTATCGGTATATCAGAGGCTAATTCTCTGGTTTTGACTAGAATATTTAAGCCGGGGGGGACAGAGATTTCCAAGCTTAAGAGGATGAGATCAAATTTCTCCCCTGCTAGTTTTTCGGCAGTTTGCTGTAGATCCTGAGCTTGGGTGAGGGTAAAAGTCAACCCCCCGGCCAGGGAACATTGGGGGGCCTTTAACAGCAATCTCTGGATTAATTTAACAGTCGTCGGTTCATCCTCTATCAATAAAATCCTACAGAGATCCCTAGTCATTGTTAATTGATCGCTAAAATTATCTTTTTTCCCCTACTTTCATAGTACGCCCATCTTTGGGAAACGCAAGGACAAAATCACCATCTAGCACCTGCTATCTCGAAGTCTTAAGTAGTCGTGCAAAATAAATTTCCTAGTGAAGAAAGGCACTCATGCACTCATGCAAGAGGCAAGGGGGGGGTTAGATATGTGTAATTAATTTTGCTTAGGTACTTATTCTACCGCTTAGGCGCTCGCTGGGGGTTTTCTGTGGCCCTAAGTCGTCAAGTGAAGCATCACTTAAAAATTGATGATCAAGTTTACTGCCATTGAGCGTGAATGCGTGGATGGAGTAAACGCTCAACCGGTTGACCGTTTTTTAAATGTTCTTCGACAATCTGATTGACATCCTCTGGTTTAACACGACAGTACCAAGTTTCCTCGGGAATAATTCTCACCGTGGGGCTAGTGCTGCACTGTCCTTGACAACCACTGGTCATAACGATGACATCTTCTGGGAGAGCTGCCGTTTGCCAAGCTAAAAGAAGCTCGGACGCACCCTGCACCAAACAGGAAGAATGCTGACAGACCATCACAAATCGCTTTTGGGGATAAGACATATTACCTAAAAAGTTGCAAAATTGGATAGTTCCCCGGTTATATTCTTGGGGGTCGCTTTGGGGAAGCATAGTTTTATTTTGCCCCGAATCCCCAATACTGGCAACACAAAAAAAAGGGGCTGAAAATTAACCATCAATCTTTAAAATAGAATTGGGAGAAAAATTTAGTCAATCAAGAGGGTAAAAGTGGCATTCGCTAGTCATTGGATCATGTTAGGTTTATTATTGGGTTTTGCTGTTGCCCATAGCGGATTAGCCAGTTTACGAATGGGGGGAGAAGCTATCATCGGTGCGCGACTGTATCGGGTATTATTTGCCCTTGTGAGTATCCCTCTAGCGGTAATTTTAGTAGTTTATTTCTTCAATCATCGTTATGATGGTTTGCTTCTCTGGCAAGTACAGGGAGTAACCGGAGTAAAAACCCTAGTTTGGATACTTTCGGCCATTTCTTTTTTCTTTCTCTATCCTGCCACTTTTAACCTGCTGGAGATCGCCGCTATCCAAAAACCGCAGGTTCATCTCTACGAAACCGGCATCCTGCGCGTTACCCGTCATCCCCAGATGGTAGGACAGGTGATCTGGTGTATTGCTCACACCCTCTGGTTAGGGACAAGCTTTACCCTATTAACTTCCCTAGGTTTAATTGCCCATCATCTTTTTGCCGTCTGGCATGGCGATCGCCGGTTAGAAGACCGTTACGGAGAGGCATTTTTAAAGGTCAAAGAACGCACCTCGGTGATTCCCTTTTTAGCGATTATCGATGGTCGGCAAAGCCTAAAGTGGCAAGAATTCCTTCGTCCTGCCTATCTAGGAGTAACAGGGTTTATTTTACTCCTCTGGTGGGCGCATCCTTGGCTAATGCAAGCAACAAGTAAAATTTATTGGTGATTTTGCTCCCAACCCCTTTCCTGTTGATCCCGATTGGTGTAGAATGGCTTCTATATCAAAATAAAGTTTTCATAAAATACGTTTAGACATGATACTATCTGTCAACGAAAAGAGCTTCCCTAAGCTAGTTTTAGAATCTTCCCGTCCGGTTCTCGTGCATTTTTGGGCGCCTTGGTGTGGTTTATGTCGTTTAATCCAACCCACCCTCTTGTCTTGGCAAAATGACTGTCAAGGTGCGATTCAATTAGTCGGTGTCAATGCCGATAATAATTTTAAATTAGCTAATAGTTTTCGTCTGCGTAGTCTGCCTACTTTAATTCTCTTCGATCGAGGTGTTCCGGTTCACCGTCTGGAGGAAATTCACAGTCGCGAGGAATTGCAACAAACCCTGCGACTAATAGTCAAAAATCAAATCCCGCGTTCAGCTTAAGGGAAAGATATCTTTTCTGATGGGTTCTGTGGTTAAAATGTATTCTAAGATACGGTAACGCCGGTGGGTGAGTGGAACGAACCACTCCAGACACAGAGGACACAAAGATTGATCGCTCTTATAGTAAGTTAAACTTATCACACAAAGAATAAGAGAGCCTCTGATGGAACTGGCAGAGATAATATAATAGGACAAAAAGTAGATAATCCCAATTCCTAAGATACCCATAGTTCCCCCAGTTCAAAAATTTAGGAGGCTTGAAAAAAATGCCGATTGGTGTGGCTGAATTTGTTGAAAATCAGGAAAATCGCTGTCCTGTGGTACTACTACTAGATACCTCCGGTTCAATGGAAGGGGAACCGATTAAGGCTCTCAATGATGGCATCAAAACCTTTCAGGAGGATGTGATGCGGGATATGCAAGCGACGTTGAGCGTAGAAACCGCCATTGTCACCTTTGGTAAGGGAGGGGTTAAAACCGTGCAAGATTTTGTCGGGATTGATCAATTTACGCCACCGACTTTAACCGCAGGAGACTTAACCCCCATGGGAAAAGCGATTGAATTGGCCTTAGATTTAATCGAAGATCGTAAAGCGATTTATAGAAATCATGGTATCCAATACTATCGCCCCTGGATATTTTTAATTACTGATGGTGCGCCTACGGATCAATGGAATCTGGCGGCGCAACGGGTAAAACAAGCCGAAGCAGAAAATCGGGTTTTATTTTTTTCTGTAGGTGTTCAGGGTGCTGATATGGAGAAGCTCAAACAGATTTCTAATAATCCCCCCGTGTTACTCAATGGTTTAGATTTTCGGGATTTATTTCAGTGGTTAAGTAACTCAATGAAACGAGTTTCTGGTGGTAAAATTGGAGCGGCGATCACTTTACCACCAGTGAATTGGGGACAAATTACCACCTAGAGGACAGTTAATTATGTGGAGAACATTATGTCAGTCGGTGGTCGGTAGTTTTCATATCCAAGCGGGATTACCCTGTCAAGATTACGGTGCTTATCAAGTATTGGGTCAGGATGTTTTGATTGGAGCCGTGGCCGATGGGGCCGGTAGTGCCAAATATTCGGATTTGGGTGCGAAAATAACAGTTAAAGCAGCGCTGCAATTTTTAGAGGAAAATCTCAAAAAAACAGCATTAGCTGCCACTGGAACTGAAGCGGAATTAAAGGAAATATTCCGGCGACTGTTGGCTTATGTTCAGCAAATTCTCCAAGAAAAAGCCGAAAAAGAACAGTTAGATATTAATGATCTGGCGACAACTTTACTGGTTGTTTTGGTTACTTCAAAACGATTAGCGGCGATGCAGATAGGAGACGGTTTTATTGTGTTCAAACCTCTGGGAGGAAATTATCAGTTATTGTTGCAGCCTGACAAGGGAGAATACATCAATGAAACCACTTTTGTTACTTCTAGTAATGCTTTGGAGGATATGCAAATAAAAGTTTTAACCGAGCCAGTTGCCTTTATTTGTGTGGCGACGGATGGAGTGGAAAAGGTATCGATCGATTATAAAAATTGGCAGCCTTTTCCGCCTTTTTTTCAGCCATTAGAGGAATATTTACAACAGACAGAAACGCCATTGCAAGAAGACCTCGAAGAATTTTTAAAGCGGGAGGATTTAAATAAGTTAACAACCGATGATAAAACCTTACTCCTAGCTTTTTGTTTAAGAAACTGAGGGGTTTAAGAAACCGGGTTTGTTTGACAAACCTGGTTTCTGGATCGAAATTTTTGATCCCTTGTGTCAAGGTGCTACCTTGGGACCTAATATTAACGAATCTACCTCAAACAATCGTGAGCAAAAAATCTATCAAAAGTAATCTGTAGGTTGGGTTGAGGAACGAAACCCAACTCAATTATTAAAAAGTGTTGGGTTTCACTATCGTTCAACCCAACCTACGATGGGACTAAGGCTGAGGGGTTTAAGAAACCGGGTTTCTGGATCATAGCGTTCCTAGGTAAAACAATCGTGAGCAAAAAATCTATCAAAAGCGACTTGAAGAGAATTGATGCGATGACGGATGAGAATATCGATTATTCTGATATTCCGCCGTTAGGTGATGAATTCCTTACCCAAGAAACAGTATCTTTTTCGACATCAAAGCAGCAATTAACTATACAACCTATGGCAGATTTAATCGTCCGCAACATCGATGAAGCCATCGTCAAAGCTCTCAAAAAGCGAGCCAGCCAACACGGTATCAGTGCCGAAGCCGAACACCGCCAAATCTTAGAAAAAGCCTTGCTGCAACCGCAACGAAAATCCCTAGCAGAGGTGCTACGCCAGATTCCCAACGTTGGCAACGATTCAGACTTCGATCGCGTTCAAGATGACACAGCCAAACCAGTATTTGATTGATACTAAGTAGGTAGGCGTTAAAAATTATCAGACACCCCCGTTATCAAGGGTAGGGTTGATTCATGAATCAACCCTACCTTATCAAGGGGGGATCAAGGGGGGATTAAAGGCAAAATCCATTTTTAATTTAATTATAACCAGCTACTTATATCTAACTTATTAGAAACGACTAGATAAATTTTTCTGAACAGCACAAATACTCGGAGATTTTTTGATGTCTTTAACTTATCGCTGTCAACTACAGAATCGCTTGATTACCCTGACGCAAGAAATGGCCGACAGTGGCGAAGCGAAAGTATGGCATACTAACTTTAATGGGTACTTAGCGAAAATCTACCACAATCCCCATAATGAAAGGGTTGATAAATTACAGTTAATGGTGAGAAATCGTCCTGGGGATCCTAATGCTCATCTTAACCATATTTCCTTCGCTTGGCCCTATTCTATCTTGGAAGATAAACAGGGAAAAGTCGTTGGGTTTTTAATGCCAGAAGTGGTGGGTTCAGAAACATTATTAAAGCTTTGTACGCCCATAATGAGAAGAAAATACAAGTTAGAAACTAATTGGTATTTTCTTCATGTAGTAGCGCGGAATATAGCCGCTATTATCCAAGCAATTCACCTTAAAGGTTATGTTTTGGGAGACATCAAGCTAGAAAATATCTTAGTGAATAATCGGGCGTTGCCTACGATTATTGATACAGATTCATTTCAAGTATCAGATCCCTATAGCGGTAAAATATATCGGTGTTTAGTTGGCTCAGAAGGATTTACACCGGCGGAATTAATCGGAGTGAATATAGCAGATGTAGATCAAACAGAAGTGCATGATCGCTTTCGATTAGGAGTTGTTATTTATTATCTATTATTTAGCGGGCCGCCGTTTCGGGGATTGTGGCAAGGAGCAGGGGATTCCCTGGAACAGTCGGAACTAATTCGACGGGGACTCTGGCCTTTTTCTGGGGATCAATTGCTTGTACCTAGTAATACTACCATACCATTAAATATTTTACATCCCGACTTACACGCCTTATTTTTGCGCTGTTTTAATGAGGGACATAAATTCCCCCACAGACGACCGACGGCTAAGGAATGGTGCGATACTTTGGAAGCTGCACGACAAGAGGTTATACCCTGTGGCAAAGTTGATAATCATTACTACAGTCTCCGTTACGGAAAGTGTTATTGGTGTGAGCGATTTAGTGATTTAAATCTTGATATTTTTCCGGGTAAAAGTATCGCTACTGTGACATCTACACCGTCACCTAAAGTAGCGCCACCACCTCCCCCAATATCGATTAAATCATCTCCTTCACCTATACCTCCTCAAAGATGGTCGCGTCGTAAAGTCTTAATAAATTTGGGGTTAGTTACAGTAGGGACAGTCGCTAGTAATATTTTCGCTCAGTTGTTTCGTCAGAATCCTACTCCTCCTCCTTCTCCAAGTCCTGTATCTGTCAGGTTTACAAAGCCAACTCCATTTACAGAAAACCTACCCAATGGAGTAACACTGGAAATGGTAGGCTTACCAGCAGGTCAATTTCTCATGGGATCTCCTGACAGTGATCCCGATGCTTCGGATTCTGAAAAGCCTCAACACCAAGTTAAAGTCAACAGTTTTGCGATTGGGAAATATCCGGTGACTCAGGCACAATATCAAGCAGTAATGGGAACAAATCCCTCTTATTTTAAAAATAATCCACAAAATCCAGTAGAAATGGTTAGTTGGGAGGACGCTCAAGCTTTTTGTCAGAAATTGAGTCAAATAACCGGGAAAACCTATCGCCTCCCCACAGAAGCGGAATGGGAATATGCCTGTCGTGGGGGGACAACCACTCGCTATTATTTCGGTGATGATGCTAATCAGTTAGGAGATTATGCTTGGTATGACGGAAATTCTCAGTATAAAACTCATCCTGTGGGCCAGAAAAAGCCCAATGCTTGGGGACTCTATGACATGAGTGGCAATGTTTGGGAGTGGTGCGAGGACAATTGGCACGATAACTATATCGGAGCGCCAAAGGATGGCAGTGCTTGGCTAAAAAATGGTAATGATAATCGTTGTCCATTGCGGGGCGGTTCTTGGTACGACGATCCGAATTACTGCCGTTCCGCTTTCCGCGACGACTTCACCCGCCGCGACCTCAACTACGGCAACAACGGCGGTTTTCGGGTGGTGTGCGGTGCTGGGAGGACTCTGTAACCCTTATTCCCTTTTTACCCTTTTTACCCTTTTTTACTTTTTCTCTTTTTCTCTTTTTCCCGCCTAGCGGCGGGTCGATTTTTTTGAAAAAATTGAGGTAGTGTTAAATTTTGTTAAGGACAATGAAAAATGAAACAGTTATCGGTTGTTAAAAAGCCGTGGGTTGGGTTGAGGAAGGAAACCCAACCCAATGATTTAAAAATGTTGGGTTTCACTATCGTTTGGCCTAACCTACGATCAGACTACGGACGAAAAAGTGAGCGCCGATCTCCTAGGGTGTGTTAATGTTGGTGTAGCCTACCAGCCGACTTTACATGGCGGGTTACTGTAACCTTAACGATCTTAAGTGTTTTGTCAAGGATAATTTGGGGGATTTTGCTCACCAATGAAACAAGCTATTACAGCGAAGGTTGTTAAAATAACCACCAACAAGGCCGAAAAAATCTTGTTAAATTCTGGTTTTAAGAAAAAACAAGCTCAAGTTATCTTAAGCAAAATTACTAATTTTTGTCAACATTGGAAAATTCTTGAAATGTCTTTATTTGGTTCAGTATTAAGGGAAGACTTTCGAGTTGATAGTGATATTGATGTTCTTTATAAGTTTGCTCCCAATCATGGCTGGGATTTGTTTGATATTGTTCAGATGAAAGAAGAATTAGAGGAGATATTCGGACGCAAAGTTGACTTGGTTAATCAAGAGGGACTGAAAAACCCCTATCGTCGTTACGAAATTTTAAAAACTCATCAGCTAATTTATCGTCATGAACAGTCGTGAGGCCGGATATCTTTGGGATATGGTCGAAGCTATTACTAATATCCAAGAATTTATTCAAGATGTTTCTTTGGAAGAATATTCCAAGAGTCTTTTGTTACAAAGTGCTGTGGAAAGACAATTAGAAATTTTAGGAGAAGCAGCCCGTAGAATTCCTGAGACTTTTCAACAAAAACACACCAAAATTGATTGGAGGGGAATTATTGGACTCAGAAATATTATTAGCCATCAGTACGATCAGGTTCAACCAGAAATTGTCTGGAATATTATTACAGTAAGACTTTCTCCTTTGCTAGAACAATTGCAGTCTCTATTACCACCATTGCCCCAATGATAATAATTTAAAAAATTAAGTTAATGGCAGATTATGACTGCTATCCTCTCTGGAGAATCGATCAAATAGGTGAGATAGATTTCTCGGAATTACCCTTTAGCAGTGAACAGTAAATAATTATCGCTTAGAATGAATTGTAAAGGTTACGAAGCAGTAGTTTTTTTTGATGACGAGGCGGGTATCTTTCACGGTGAGGTGGCCAACGTCCGAGATGTTATCACTTTTCAGGGAGAGAGTGTAGCGGAATTGCAGCAAGCTTTTGCTGATTCAGTGGAAGATTACCTAGCTTTTTGTGCCGAGCGCGGGGAAAAGCCAGAAAAACCTTTTTCTGATAGTTTTCTGTCACAGCCACACCCGAAATTACACCAACAAATTTAGCAATAAGTAGGGTCTGCTGAAAAAGTTTGTTGGTGGGGGCAGGGTGTGGGGTGTGGGGTGTGGGGTGTAGGGTTTTACCGATTTTGAGGTAGTCAGTTACCTAATTTTCAGGGAAAAAGTACCTGAATTTTACCCCCGATCCCT
>NZ_JAPZRB010000500.1:0-8000 GCF_027531105.1 Microcystis sp. LE18-22.4A | reverse complement strand
CTCAATTGTCTATCTTTTGGTATTAACCTGTTTGTGCCTTAAGTCCTTCCCTGTATGGATTTCAGCTACTTTTGAGCGTAGGCGCTCTCATCGAATTTTATTTTAAGTTAATTATTTGCATAACAATTCCCGAAGAGCCCTCCTATTTCTCTTTACTTTAACCTTGCAGGAGAAAATGGATTTACCAATCAAATTTATCAATTAACTCCTGGCACTGATATTGGATATGATAACCGTCACCGCTTTATGGCAGATGTAAATGGAGATGGAAGGGCTGATTTTGGTCGCTTTGTTGGTGTTGGTGGTGGTACTCCTATTTATCTAGCCTTTAACCTTGCAGGGGAAAGTGGATTTACGAATCAAGTTTATCAATTAACTCCTGGTACTGATATTGGATATGATAATCTTCCTCGTTTTATGGCAGATGTAAATGGAGACGGAAAGGCTGATTTTGGTCGCTTTGTTGGTGGTGGTGATGGTACTCCTATTTACTTATCTTTTGTTTTAGCAGGTGAAAATGGCTTTAGTTCTAATCAATCTGCTTTCAACACCATAAAAGCAGGTTTTGATAAAGGATATGATAACCGTGATCGCTTTATGGCAGATGTAAATGGAGATGGAAGGGCTGATTTTGGTCGTTTTGTTGGGGGTGGAAATGGAACACCTATTTATCTGTCCTTTGATTTAGCGCAATCTCCTAAAGATAAATTAGAACTTATACAACCTATTGAAGAACAAGCTATCTCTAATCTCCAAACCCTCCGCCTAGAAACCGCATATCTAACCCTACAGTCACAACAGAATCCAGACAAGGTACAGAGTTATTTAACAGAATATCAATTCAATCAGCTAACTCAAAACAATACTAATCAAACTCCCACTGTTCAGAAATTAGCTGATAACAACCTGATTGGTGACTTCAATAACGATCAAATTAATGACACTTATCATCACTGGAATGTATCGGGAATAAATGAACTGTATCTAGGCAATAGTAACGGTACTTTTACCAAATACGTTAACCCTATTTCAACCAATGCTATTAATGAATCTCCTACCAATGTATTCACTGGGGATTTTAACGGAGATGGGAAAACAGATATTTATTTCTATTGGAAAGCATCAGGCAGAAATCGCCTTTATTTCAGCAACGGAAACGGCACTTTTACTCAATATTTAGACCCGATTGGTGCATTAGCAATCAATGGCTCACCTGATAATACTTTCATAGCAGACTTTAACGGAGACGGAAAACAAGATGCTTATTTCCATTGGAAATCTTCAGGTACAAACCGACTCTATATCAGTAATGGAAACGGCACATTTACCCAATATTTAGACCCCATCACCGCAACGGTTATTAATGGCTCACCTGATAATGCTTTTATCGCAGACTTTAACGGAGACGGAAAACAAGATGCTTATTTCCATTGGAAATCTTCAGGTACAAACCGACTTTATATCAGTAATGGAAACGGCACATTTACCCAATATTTAGATCCCATTACAACTACACTAATCAACGGTTCACCTGATCAAGTACAAGTTAACGACTTTAATAATGATGGTAAAATCGACATCCGTTTTCAATGGACATCATCTAATACTATTCGCACCTTTTTAAACACAGGGAATAGTACCTTTAGTCAAGCTCTTTCTGCCCAAGAACTTCTTAACAAATACTTCCCCGAACTCAACAACCCCACCACCCTCGCTACTCTTCAACAACAAATCAGCGACCAACAAACCCAAACCCAACAACAAATCGAACAACTTAAAAACAGCATCAGCCAAAAACAAGCCCAAGCCGCCGCTTCCATCTCCCAAGCCGACTGGTATCAAGAAAAATCCGCTTTTTATTGGGAACAAAGCCGTAAACAAGGACCCACTTGGATCGAATACCGAGAATCTAGAGGACGTTCTGGACGCAGTGAAACCGTTACAATCACCCACGTTGACCATTATTGGATTATCTGGGACACCTACACCAAACAAGCCACCGCCCTCCGAGAACACGCCGCCCAACTCCTCAAAGGAGTCGAAACCGATACATTAAATAAAGATACCACCACCACCATCCTCGACCAATGGAACAAAGCCAGGGCCGTCGCCAATGATGCCGCCCTCAGCCAAAGTGAATTTATCCACCTCCTGCAACAACTGGAAGCAGAAAGAAAACTCAGCGAAGACAAAATCGCCCAAATAAGTGACTGGGAAAAACTCCTCCCCATCCTGCAAACCCAACTCGAAATAGCCACCCAAGATGCAACCACCGCCACTACCAACGTCCAAAAAGAAACCGGCGAATACCAAACCAGTAAAGACAACTATCTAACCGCCCTCAACAGCGTCCTGGAAAAACGCGCCGAACTGCAAACCAAAACCCAACTTCTGCAACAAGACATCACCGCCGCCAAAACTTGGGTGACACAACAAACCACTTACCTCGCTGACGAACTCACCCAAACCCAAACCCTCATCACTCAACTGCAAACCCAGCGGGATTTGATCCCCCCAACCTCCCTTGATAATGGGGGCGACGAAAACCTCACCAAAAAAGCCCAATTAGACCAATCCATCCAACTCCTCACCCAAAAACAAACCGTCCTCACCTCCCAACAAGCCACCCTCACCCAAAAACAGACCCTCCTCTCAACCCAAGAACAGGTACTCCTCACCGAATATCAACTCCTTGATGCTACCCTCGCCAGTCCCGACAAAGACACCAGCACCCTCGAACAACAACTCACAGATACCAGGAAAACCCTCGCCGAAGTCCAAAAACTCGCCGAACAAGCCGAAGCCAGTAGCCAAGCTTTAACCGCAGTGATGGATGACCTGCAAGCCTCTCTCCTGCTGCAAAACGACAAATACCTCTCCGCCATCAAAGATAAACAACAGGGACTCAAAAAACTCCTAGAAGCCACTGAACTCGAAAAAAATTATACCCTCCAAGCAACTACTAAACGCCAAGAATTAAACAGCTTTGAAAGCCAACTGCTGACTATTCTTAAACAAGCCAACGATGCCGGAAGTAAAGAAGCCGCCCAACTTCTGGAAGTTGCCAACGCCAACAATATGGCTACTGCCGCCGAACTTTATTACAAAGATTATCGAGATTTAGCCAGCGATAAAGGTGGCGGTTGTTCAGGAGGAATTGCCCGCCCCGAAGATTTAATCTTAGCCGATAAATACTATGCCGAAATGCAGCAATATCGGCAACTGCAACAACAGGCGCAACAACAAGCCAGCCAATTTACCGCCCTTCGTCAAGCTGCTGAAAATCAAATTACCCTCTTAGAAGGACAAAAAACCCTCGCTACCGAAGAATTAGCCCAACTTCAACAAAGTATCGGCAACTCTCAAGAAGCAATTGAGGCCCATAAACAAGAAATCGCCGTTGCTGAATTTCGTATTGATGCCCTATCCCAACTGAAAGACTGGACAAATCAAACCTTATTGCAAGTTCTTTCCGTTGAAAAATTCAACTTAGCGCAGGCACAATTAGAACAAGAAATCGCTGAAAAACGCGGTCAATTAATTGATGATGCGGTGGCAGCCCAGTTAGAAAAACAACGGTTAGATATTCAACGCGATCGTCAAATTGCCGTCACCAAACTTGAACAACTCAACCAACTTAACACCGAAGAAGCACTCCAGCAAGCGATTAATAACCTCCGCACCGACTTAGGGATTAACCCGATTGCCAATATCATCACCCAAGCTGACTATAAAGGACAACTCGCTGGCATCTTAGCCGATTTAGATGCCCTCAAACAAAAACAGCCCAACTTACCTGCTGAATTGGAGAGCATATTAACAGCAACTCGTCAAGATATTCATGCTGCTTTACAGGGGAAAGAAGCAGCGACAATTCAGGATAATTTACTGAAAACGGTTGATGGTTTAATTGAGCAGAATAATAAACTTAACACTGAAATTGCCAAATTAGACCAAGAAGAACAGCAATATTTAGGCATTCTGAAACAAGCAGAAACCGACATCGAGGGAGCGAGTAAAGCTCTTTATGAGGAGATTCAGAAAACAGGGGTATTAACTCAAGAAAAAGAGTTACTCAGTCAGCAGAATTTAGAGATACTTTATAAGGTTGGCTATGCTCAAGGTGCAGTTGATTTATCCGATGATTTAGCGCGACAGTCTCAACAGCTTTTAAGTCAGATTATTGAGGGGCGAGTTAAAGAACGAAGAATCAGAAAAAAAGCCTTTGTTAATGAAGTTTTAGGGACTGCTGCTTTAGTTATTGCTATTGCTTCGGCAGTTATCACAGCAGGAGCTAGTTTATATCTTTATGCAACAACAGCAGCTACACTAGGAGCATCTCTAGCAGCCGCATCCTCATTAACTATTGTTACGACACTCAATGTTATTGGTGCTTCAATTAGTGCTGTTCAATCAGCCTATAATGGGGACTGGGCGGGTGCAGTTTTCCATGCAGCAATGGCTTTTGCCAGCTACGAAATTAGCGATATTAATAGCGAACTAGCGAAGAATCCTCAAGTTATTGAAACCACCAAGGCAATTGATGTTGCCAAAGAAGCAAAAGATTTGAGCTTAGTTGGTGAATTAACCCAGAAATTAGAACTCTTAAAATATGAGTTATCACCCAATCTACTTAACCTAACCAGATTCCAAACAGTCGCCCAAGGTGCTTACTCATCCTATCAGTACGCCAAAACAGGAGATACTACTCTCGCCTTATTATCTGGAGTTCAATCATTAGCTAATGCGGCATCTCTTGGCATTAAAGACATCACAAAATTAAATCAAGCTTCTGATATTCAAAAATTCTTTATTACAGCAGGACAAGTCTCTCTGGTAACAGCCCAAGGTATCAAAGCAATTGAAAATGGCAACTGGTTAGATGCCGCTAATGCAATCGGTAAGATTGCCGGACAAATTGACAAAAACTTTGCGTTAGGATTAGGGGAAGCTGGGAAAAAAGAACTAATAGATTTGACGGGATTAAAATGGGAAGAAATTCAAGACTTTGGGAAATTAAGTTCAGCCTTATATCAAACTATCGACAATAAAGACTGGATTAAAGCCATTCAAACAGCTGGTAAAGCAATTAACCTTGTTGATGATAGTTTATTAGGGGTTGATTTAGGAACCGAAGCCCATAAATCTATTAAAGATTTAACGGGGTTTGAATGGGAAGAAGTCGAAACTATCATTCAATCGGGAGTTAAGCTTGAAATTGCTGTCAGAGAACGTAATTTGCAAGCAATTACTCAATCTGTAAAAAGCATTGTAAATGTCTGGGTTACTGATGATAAACTCAAAATTGAGGCACAAAAAGTTACAGGACTTTCTTGGGAAGAAATACAACGAATTACCCAGACAGGAGAAGCCATTACTAAAGCCATTGAAAAAGGAGATACAGCAGCTTGGATTAAATCCAGTAATGAACTTCTGGGCATTTGGCAAGGTAATCAAACCCTCCAAAACTTCTTAAAAACTAACCTGAATTTAGACTGGAAAGATTTCCAGCAAGTTGTTAAAGCAGGTCAATCTATTGCCATAGCTACTGATAAGCAAAGCGTTGAACAATGGGGACAATCCCTCAAAGAAGTTCTCAATATTTGGTATGATGACGGTACGCTTAAGAACAAATTAACAACTGTATCTGGACTTTCTTGGGAACAAATTCAAAAGACAGAGGAAACCATTTCAACTATTAATAAGGCCTACGAACAAGGTAATACTTTAGCTTGGATAGAAGCTAGTAACAAAATCCTGAAACTTTGGGAAACAGATCAAACCTTAGCCAATAAAATTAAAATTAATACAGGCTTAGATTGGCAAGATTTTGAGAAGATTGTTAAAGCTGGACAAGCTACTGCGATCGCTGTTGACAGTGAAAAGTTAAAAGATTGGGGACAAGCGATCAGAAAAGTCGCTAATATTTGGGCTCATGATGCCACATTAAAAAGCAAAATTGAACAAGCAACGGGACTAACTTGGTCACAATTAAATAAATTAGAAAACACTGTTCAGGAACTAGATAAAGCTACTCAAAATAATAATACTCAATCTTGGATTACTGCCAGTGATAATATTTTAACAATCTGGAAAACCGATCCTAGTTTTGCCAAAAAACTCAAAGAAGTTACCAGTTTAGACTTTACCGACCTAGAAAAAATTGTCAAAGCAGGTCAAGCTTCTGCGACAGCGATTGACAGTCAAGAACTCGCTAAATGGGGACAAGCCATCAGACGAGTGGCTAATATTTGGGTAGATGATAATACCCTAAAATCTACAGCAGAAGACCTCACAGGTTTATCTTGGGAGAAACTTCAAAAACTCGACAAAACTGTACAAGCAATTAATACTGCGATAAACAAAGATACAACCCAAGACTGGATAAATGCCAGTGATGCAATTCTGAAAATTTGGCAAGATGATCCTACTTTAACCCAAAAACTCAAAACCTACACTAATTTGAATTGGCAAGATATAGAAAATATAGTAAAAGCTGGTCAAGAAATAGCTAAAGCCGTTGATCAACAAACACTAGCACAATGGGGAAATGCCATTAAGAGTGCTGTTAATATTTGGGTAGATAATAATACTCTAAAATCTCAAGCTGAAAAAGCAACTGGACTTACTTGGTCACAGTTAGAAAATCTTGCCCGTACCAATCGATTAATTCAACAAGCCATTGACACCAATGATTTAGAAACATGGAAAAAATCAACCGATGAAATTCTCAATATTTGGAAAGAAGATAAAGCATTAACTCAGAAACTCAAAGAAAAAGCAGGAATTGAATGGAAAGATATTGAATATATTGTCAAATCTGGTCAAACGATCGCAACCGCATCTCAAGATACAACTCTAGAGAATTTAACAGCAGCTATTGAACAGATCGTATCTATTGGCGATCAAGATCCTCAACTTAAAGAGAAAATCAGAAGTATTTTTGAACTGGAATGGCAAAAACTAGAAGCAATTAGTCAAAAAAATCAACAAATACAAGCAGACTTAGCCCAACAGCAACAAGAAAACTGGGTCACAACCAATCAGAAATTGATCAACATCTTGGAGAAGAATGATGCTCTTATTCAAGAAAATCTTGCTCCCATTATCATTAACCCCATTCCCAATCAAACAGCAACCACTAATAAATTATTCACTTTCACTGTTGCTGAAACTACTTTCACAGACATAGATAAAAACGATTTTCTAACTTATTCAGCAACAGACGTGAATGGTAATTCCCTACCTAAATGGTTGTCCTTTGATCCCAAGACAACAACTTTTAGTGGAACTTCTAAGGATACAACAAGCTCTAGTGTCGATATTAAGCTTGAAGTAAAAGATACTAAAGGATTGTCTTCCAGTAACGTTTTTACGCTTACCATTAATGCCATAAGCAATGCTACTATAGAAACCTTCGGTAACACCAAATTAGTCCAAGACGCAACTAATAAACTTTACACCCAAATTGGCAATAACAATCCCATCGCCATCAAAAATGGTGCCACTCAGATTACCACAAATATCTACCCTGGTTGGCAAACTCTAGCAGCAGAAACCGTCAACGGAGCCAATCAAGTTTTATGGAAATATAACGATGGTAATTATCTCCACTTGTGGAGTTTAGATAATAACTGGAATTGGCAATCTTCAAGCGGATGGTGGGGATTAAACTCATCGGAAGCTTTCACTCAAGAAACCAACTTCCAACAAGACTTTAATAGTGATGGAATCATCGGTTCACCCTACACCCCAATCGAAGCCTTCGGTAACACCAAATTAGTCAAAGATGCGACTAACAACCTCTACGCTCAAATTGGCAATAATAACCCCATCGCCATCAAAATTGGTGCAACTCAGATTACCACCGATATCTATCCAGGTTGGCAAACTCTAGCAGCAGAAACCGTCAACGGAGTCAATCAAGTTTTATGGAAATATAACGATGGTAATTATCTCCACTTGTGGAGTTTAGATAATAACTGGAATTGGCAATCTTC
>NZ_JAPZRB010000337.1:0-33082 GCF_027531105.1 Microcystis sp. LE18-22.4A | reverse complement strand
ACTGACGAGAAGATATTGGTTTAATTGGGGTATAGAACGATAATAACGAAATTTATCACCCCGATCATAACCGGAGGTGGAAGGAGATAAAACTTCGATAATTAGGCAGGGATTTAAAATTTCATCGTTGCGATTATCACTAAATAATGGTTCCCCTGCAATGAGGATTAAATCTGGGTATAAACCGCGATTATACTGGGGTATCCATAGACGTAGATCGCTCGATTGAAGACGATAATTAGTTCCTCTTAAAGCTAATTTTAGCAGGACAATCAGATTAATGAGAATACTATTATGATTGATGCTTACCCCTGTCATCTCGATAATTTCCCCGTCGTGATATTCGTGTTTAACCTCGGCTATGGTTTCTAAATTACGATATTCTTCTAAGCTGATAGTTTTGGGGGGAGATGAAGTCAACATTTTTCCAGATTAGAGATTCTTTTATTTAATCATAACACAATTAATGCTACCCATTTAATTCTAATTCCCCTTGGAGAAAATCAATAAATTGTCTAGCAGTTCTTCCCGATCGCCCATTATGTTGGGTTGCCCATTGTTTGGCACGAAATTCTAATTCTTCTAAGCTAATTTTTAATTTAGCTAAACTGGCTAAATGACGCACTATTTCCAAATATTTTTCTTGATTAGCCGGTTCAAAAGTGAGGGTTAAACCAAAGCGATCACTAAAGGATAATTTTTCTTGTACTGTGTCCCAATTATGCACTTCATCACTATCTTTTGGTTGTGGTCGATCCGCAAAAAATTCTCTGACTAAATGTCGGCGATTAGAAGTGGCATAAACTACGACATTTTTCGGTCTAGCGGTGACGCTTCCCTCTAAAACAACTTTTAAAGCTTTAAAAGCTTCATCGTCTTCTTCAAAGGATAAATCATCGACAAAGATAATAAATTTTTGGGGCAAATCTCGCAAGATTTCAATAATTAATGGTAGGTCTTTTAACTGCGATTTTGCCACTTCAATTAAGCGCAATCCCTGACTATGATATTTTTGCAATAATCCCTTAACCAGAGAGGATTTTCCTGAACCACGGCAACCATAGAGTAAGACATTTAAAGCGGGATAACCTGCTAATAAAAACTCAGTGTTTTTAATCAAGGTTTTCTTAGGCATTTCATAACCGACTATGTCTTGAATCTGCACGGGATCGGGATGATTAATTCCTTGTAATCTGCCTTCTTGCCACCTTAAAGCTTGATAACGGGCAAAAATTCCTGTACCACACTCACGATAATAATCGGCTAGAGCTTCGACTAATTCCGTCCAATCTAAACTAGAATGGAGGAAACTTTCTAATTTATTGTCCACTTCCCAAGCGGGGAAAATTAGAAATTTAATTTGTTCAAAAACCGTCGAATTACTTAAGCTATAAATGCTAGAGTTATAAAGAGATTGGAGGATAGATAAATCCTGTTTAACGCCATTAATTAAAGATTCGGGTAACTCCCAAACACTTTTTTTCTGTACCTGTTGACTAAAGGGATTATCATCTAATAAAATTTGTTCGATTAGAAAATCATTCCAACTGATATTTCTCGATGCTAAAGCTTGAAACAATTGACCATAAGCTTTGAGAAAATCGGCAACATTATCCGTAGCTAATAGGGTAATAAATGCCTGGCCAATAGCATTATCAAAAACCCCTTGATACAAAACTAACAAGCTGACTTTTTTGTAAATTTCAGAGTTCATTTTTTCTTCTCCACTAATAACTAAGATTTCATGGCCGCCTTTTTGCAATTCCTAATCCGATTTAATAATTGCCGCCTTGTAGCCGAGGGAATGCCAATCAGTTATTATACTACCAAGATAGGGCGATATCTGCAACATTAAGGTTAAAAAGGGAGAAATGCCTACCGACTAATTCTTAGGATTTCTTGAATTGATTCTCGATAAAATTGATAACTTATAGCAGTTATCTTCATGGTGAGGTGCAAAGTTTTCGTTTTGGGGAGACGGTCGATGATACCCTGTCAGGTTACACATCATCTTGAGGAGAAACGCTATATTTGATAAAATTTAACCAATCTTGGATTTCCTGTCCTAACCAGAGACATTCATCCTCGCGGAGATTCTGACCGATCAGATAATAATTTTTAGCCGTCCGCAGACGAATCTGATAGTTACCTTCTGTGCCATTGCTATGGAGAAAAATACCCCATAAATCTTGAGTTTTAAAAGCAAATTTTTGGTAGATAAAAATTAAAACTTTATATTTAATTAAAACTTCTTGAGGTGTAAGAATTAATTGCATCTCACGCAAACAAATAAAACCAATTAGAGCTATAATAAAGGTAAGAATCGGGGAGATAAAGACAGTGACAGTAAGGACAATCGCCAAAGACCAGAGGGTAGGTGCATCGGAAGGTAGCTTAATTTTAGGGGGTAAATTAATCTCTAAATTATCCCGGTGTTTAGCGATACGGATGGAACTGTGGGGAGGTTTTGGTAATTTCTTAGGATCGATTAAACTTGAGGCTTGGCGATAGGAGGGATGTTGGAGAAATTTCAGAGCTTCTCTGGCACTTTTAAACCGCTTTTCTACCGCTATATCGGTCATAGTTTCTAACCAATCGATTAAATCATCATCAATTGTCACCCGTTGGCGAAATTGAATTTTAGAGTCGCGGTGGGGCAATTCTATCGGGACAATTCCCGTCGATAAATGAATTAAAGTCATACCTAAAGCATATAAATCAGAACTGGGAACCGCCCGGCCCCAAAATTGTTCTAGAGGTGCATAACCACTCGTCCCCACCACAGTAAAAGTAACTCCCGTCACTGCACCGCGGGACTGGACTGCCCCAAAATCTACTAAATAAACGTTATTTTCCGAGTTAATAATTAAATTACTAGGTTTAATATCTCGATGTAATACTGGGGGCGATAATTCGTGCAAATAAATGAGAATTTCGAGAACTTCTTGGGCAATAGTCCGAATTACCGTAGCGGTGAAACTTTGCCCCCTTTCTAAGCGATCGCTTAGGGATTCTCCCGGTATATAATCTTGTACAAGTACAAACCAAGGAATCCCGTCACCTTGATTTTTATCAAGGGAAAAATAATCGCGATAGCGGGGAATACGGGGATGATAGAGAGAAGCTAAGACGGCTGCCTCCCGTTCAAATAATTTTAATTCTTCCCACTCCATCTGGGGACTAAAAGCGAGGAGTTTAATAATTACCGATTCTTGGGATAATACATCGATAGCTAACCAAGTTTGACGACCGATAGCGGTATTTCCTAGGCGTTGTTGCAGTTGGTAACGTTCAGCTAAAAGAGAATCAGAAGTAAAGGTCATAGTGGCTTTTCCCTTATTTAGGGTCTGCTGAAAAAGTTTTTCCTGGGGACAGGGTGTGGGGTGTGGGGTGTGGGGTGTGGGAAGTGGGAAGAATAAATAAAAATAATCTCCTATCTCCTATCTCCTATCTCCTATCTCCTGACGACCGGCTACTGACGACCGGCTACTGACTCCTAACCCCACCAACAAACTTTTTGCCGCAAACCCTAATTAATATCAATTTGTTTTTTTGCTGTCCAACAAAGGGCAATTCCTTTTTCTTTATAGGAAGATTCTCCGACAAAGATAGGATATAATTCAGATTCCCCACGATAGATAATTTCCTGACCATCAAATCCTAGAAAAATCGGTTGATTGGGTTGAATTGCCTGATAATCTCGTTGGAGAATCTGAGGATGTAACATGGCTTTAATTTCACCCTGTTCATTCCTAGGATAATCGATCGAGCCTAAACGTTGGTAAACTGTGAGGGATTCGCTGAAAGTATCGAGATGGGCAGCCAGATAATTTTCCTGTTCGATATAGTCTAGGATTTGATAGATGAGTGTTTCGGTTTGACGAAAAAGATAGGGACAGATGACACCATGGTTAATTGGACCGATTTCGAGGGTAAAAGCTAGGGGACAAATTCCTTTCAGAAAATGATTTTCTCCCTCGCTGACGGGATGATAAATTAAGCGCACCTCAGGATTAATTTTAGTCAGATAGGTAAAGAGTTTTAATAGCCAAGGATGGGGGTTAGAATAAATAATCGCCAGCATCATGTTAGATGTGGTGCTGTGAATATCGATTAATAAATCAATGGATTTTTCTCGGATTTCTTTGACTATTTTTTGGGCTCGTTTTTGTTCGTATTGCTGACAATCGGGATTAACTAAATCTTTCTGGTTAAAACAACGATTTAAATCCGTATCGATATATCTAACCCGTTGCTTTAGGGCTAAGGGATTAGCGATGAGACTGTGGGATTGAAAACTGCTGCGAGCAATAAGATTAGGTGACTTTTGCAGGTATTTAACCAAATAAGCGGGAGTTAGTTCATTGCCATGCACACCGGCAATTAAAGCCAGATTTTTAATAGTAGTTTTCCGCTCGATCATTTTTTATAATTTTTGAGAAGTTAAGTGGGTGGGTGGAATTAAATATAAGATGAACGTAGGTTGGGTTGAAGCATGAAACCCAACGCCCGATTATGTTACGCTACCGCTAACCCATCCTACAAATAATTGTGCCTCCCTACTTATAATTATTTATGGTTTGCGGCAAAAAGTTTGTTGGTGGGGTTAGGAGTCGGTCGTCGGTCGTCAGAAGATTATTTTTATTTATTCTTCCCACACCCCACACCCCACACCCCACCCCTATAACTGATTTAGAAAAACCAGCCGTAGGAATGAAGACCTTTACCTAAAAGATTCACCCCTAAATAACATACCCAAACCACAACAAAACCACTCGCCGCTAGAATAGCTGGTTTTCTTCCCTGCCATCCCCGGGTAATGCGGGCATGGAGATAAGCGGCAAACACTAACCAAGTGATTAGCGCCCAAGTTTCTTTCGGATCCCAACTCCAATAGGAACCCCAAGCTTCATTCGCCCAAACCGCCCCGGCGATGATACCGATAGTGAGAAGGGGAAAACCGAGACCAATGACGCGATAACTGATATTATCGAGGGTTTCTGCCAAGCTGAGACGTTGGGGCGAAAGGGTCGTCATCGCTGTTAAGGTGGGAGTTAAAAGGGCGGTTGTGCCACTGTTAGCCGTTTCCAGGAAAATTGGGGCGGAAAGAGTGGTAGATAACTTATTTTGCAGACGATATGCCCCCGTACCCACGGAACTGCCTTTTAACTCGATATTTTGACCTCTAGTGACGATCAGAAAAGCGATCGCCATCAGGGAACCCACCATCAAAGCAGCATAACTTAACATCATGACGCTAACGTGCATCATCAGCCAATTCGATTTTAAAGCTGGAACCAAGGGCGCCGAAGTTTGCATTTCCCCGGGTAAGGACAAAGTGGCAAAAGCAGTAATCCCCATGGCTACAGGAGTCGTCACCACCCCCACCAGGCGACTGCGGCTATTGTACTCAGCAATTAAATGAACCGCAGTTACACCCCAAGCGAGAAAGAATAAAGATTCGTAAAGATTGCTGATGGGGAAATAACCCGCTTCTAACCAGCGCGCCCCCAATAAAGCGGCGATACAGAGGTTAGCGATGGCCACTCCCGTGCTGCCCAGGCCGGGCAACAAAGGTATGCTAGGAAAGGCTGCCCCGGCCCAATAAACCAGCATAGTTAAAAACAGGACTAAAAAAGAAGTGTTATCGAGAAAGTTCTCTAAGCTAACTAAATTCATGGGATTTCTCTCGTTTGTCGCTCGCTCGCTACCAAGTATTCCATCCTCTATCCTATCCCATCGGTAAGGCGATCGAGACAGGGAATTGTTAGTATGAACTTTGCATTTTCACTCTGACCCACCCTAAAAATTATGGCTAATCAAGAAGATAATCAATTTTCCTGGTCGCGTTTGCCTCTGTTAGGCAAAATCCTGATCATTTGTTCTGGTGTTGCCGCTTTAGGCTATTTTCTTATCCCTCGTCCCTCAGAATTATCCAATATTCCCCTCGAACCCTACAGCGAATTTATCAGTAGAGTGGAACGGGGCGACATCAGTAATGTCAAAATTGGCAATCAAGTCATCTATTATCAATTAAAAAATCCTTTAGAATCCCTGCCTATTCCGGGTAATCCCCCCGTTAATCCCCCAGAATCAAGTCATCCCTTTTACGGTGATTCTAGTTCTCTGGACAGCAAACCAAGCAGTAATCTAGTCTCCAGACGAGTCTTGGCCACGATTCCAGTCGATAACCCCCAATTACCCCAACTATTACAGCAAAAAGGCGTAATCTTCGAGGCGATTCCTGTGGCCGAAAACAGTTGGATCACCACTCTCCTCGCTTGGGTGGTTCCTCCCTTAATTTTAGTCGCCGCCATGCAGTTTCTGTTCTATCGCAACGATGACACCCGTAAATCGCTGCTTTTTAACAAAAATCTCGCTAAAGTTTACGGAGACGGCGAAAAATATCCGATTACCTTCAGTGATGTGGCCGGGGCCGAGGAAGCAAAAACCGAGTTAAAGGAAATTGTCGAATTTCTCAAGGATGCCGAGCGCTTTAATAAAATTGGGGCGCGTATTCCTAAGGGTGTTCTCTTGGTCGGACCGCCGGGGACGGGAAAAACCCTCTTAGCAAAAGCGGTCGCGGGGGAAGCGGGAGTGACGTTTTTTAGCATTTCGGCCTCGGAATTCGTGGAATTATTTGTCGGGACCGGGGCAGCCCGGGTGCGGGATCTATTTGCCCAAGCGAAGAAAAATGCCCCTAGCATCATTTTTATTGATGAATTGGACGCGATCGGTAAATCGAGAAGTTCGGGATCGGGAACTAGCGGCAGCAATGATGAGCGCGAGCAGACTTTAAACCAACTTTTGACAGAAATGGACGGTTTTAGCCCCAAAGAAGCCGTCGTCATCGTTTTAGCCGCCACCAATCGCCCAGAGACTCTTGATGCCGCTTTATTGCGTCCGGGGCGCTTTGATCGCCAAGTTTTGGTGGATCGTCCCGATTTAGCGGGAAGATTGGCAATTTTGGAAATATACGCCCAACGAGTCCAGATGGGTGAAGATGTTAACCTCAAAGCGATCGCCACCCAAACCCCCGGTTTTGCCGGTGCCGATTTAGCCAACCTCGTCAATGAGGCGGCTCTCTTGGCTGCCCGCAATAATCGGGAAAAAGTCAGTCAAATTGATTTTAAAGAGGCGATAGAAAGAGTTATCGCTGGTTTAGAAAAGAAAAGTCGGGTTTTATCGGAAAAAGAAAAGAAAATCGTCGCTTATCACGAAGTTGGCCATGCTTTAGTCGGCGCTGTCATGCCGGGAGGTGGTCGGGTGGAGAAAATTTCCATCGTTCCCCGGGGTTTATCCGCTTTGGGTTATACCCTGAAAATTCCCACGGAAGACCGTTTTTTGATGACAGAAACCGAATTTAAGGAACAAATTACTATGTTATTGGGCGGTCGGGCAGCCGAAGAATTAATCTTTGGCAGTGTCACTAATGGCGCTTCCGATGATTTACAAAGGGCGACGGATATTGCTGAAAGAATGGTGACAATGTATGGTATGAGTAAATCCCTGGGACCCCTAGCCTACGATAAAACAGGACAGGCTAATTTTTTAGGTAATAATCAGGGTAGTCCCCGCCGTTCGATCGGGGAAAATACGGCCAAAGCGATCGATGAAGAAGTTAAACAAATTATCGACGCTAGTTACCAAAAAGCCCTAGCAATTCTCAGTCACAACCGCAATTTATTAGAGTCGATTACCGCTAATCTTTTGACCACCGAAGTAATCGAAGGAGAAGAATTGCAAGAATTCTTAAATCAAGCGCAAATGGTCTGATCAATCCCCATAAATAGGGTCTGCTGAAAAAGTTTTTCGTGGGGAAGTGGGGTGTGGGGTGTGGGGAAGTGGGGAAGTGGGGAAGTGGGGAGAACAAAGCTGCCTTTTGCCTTTTGCCTTTTGCCTCTCCTCATAACTAGGGTTTGCTGAATAAATAATCGAGAATATCTAACTTAAGGAGAGGAGAGGATCAAAGCATTGGAAAACTGGTATTTCCCTGCTTTGACGGTTAATTTGCCCTTTTTCCATGGCAAATAAACGGGAGAGTTATCTCGACTTAAACTGTTATAAAGGGCGAAATTTTTTGACCAATCGTGCTTTTGACCGTTACGAATTAAAATCGGCAGTAGATTGATTTGATTATAGGTCAATTGTAAACTCTGCCCTTGACTGCCTTTAAATAAAACCCTGCCCTGATTAATTTGAGTTAAATTTACTTGACTTTTTTGCTTAAATATGCTCTTGAAATTCTCATAACTACCCTGGGTTGCCGCTTCCCCCACTTCCAGAGCAAAACCCGCATAATTGTTACCTGTGGGTAAAGCTTGGTAGGTATTATCATCGGGATAAGGGGAATTAGGAATCTCGATCATTTCAGGAGAAGAAAGATTTATTAATCTCAGAGCTAACCAAGTTTTTTCTAATTGAATAAACCAGATATTATCATCTTTTTCTACCTTGGCAGTTTTCGGTAATTGCCAGAAAAAAGCTTGGTCTGCTGGACGTAACCAGATTAAAAGATTACGATATTGTCCGATTTCATCCCCGGGATTTTTGCCCGGTTTTACGCCATTTTTGCCAGTGTTAGCCACAAAAAAATCCACACCTTTGTGTTGATTAAAGGCCATTAATTTAAACGGGGCCACATCGCCATCGGGGAAAGTTCCCGCCAGACTACCCATTTGATAACTAGCCCCGATAAATTGAGTTTCCCAATAACCCGGACTTTGATTATTGCCCGGTTTCCAGTTTTCATACAGGGGTTTACTGGCGAGAATTTCTACCGGTTTATTAAAGTTTTTTCGGGCTAATTCCATCACTGCCAAAGGAGGACGATAACCACTGGTAATTAGATAAAGAGAGTCCAATTCCTGGCGATTATTGGGGACGGGAGTATCACCAAAGTATAGCCAAAAAGTGCGGGATGCGTGCGATCGCATTACGCCATGGCCATCACCATAATCGCGTTTTACAGGGCCACCCCAACCACCGCGATAATATTTAACACTAGCGGCCATGGATAACCAATCTAAGGCCATTTTTGCCCATTGTTTAACTTCCGTATCTTGAGCAAAATCGTAGAGATTGAGATAGGGAGCAAAGGTGTGACCGTGATAAACTTCTGAATCCCATTCTCCCATACCGATGTTATATAAAGCTGAAACGTAACGCTTAATTTTACTTTTATAAATTTGACGAGTTGCTTCATTTCCTGTTTCTTCGGCCATCAGATAAACCGATGTTTCGCGCATAGCTCGCAGGTTATCAGTATTGCGACTATCTACCCATAAACCCCGTCTTTTTATACTCCAATCATTACCCGTTCCTTGGCCCGTACCGTGGATAGGGTGGGGCCGTTGTAAAGGGTCGGTTTCTGTCCAAATTTTCGCCGCATTATACATTCTCTGATGATAAACTGGATCGAGATATTTTCCGAGCAGAAAATATTTTCTAATTTGTCCTTTCAGGGTAAAAGAAAAATAATAATCTATATAATCAGTGTGGGCCTGTTCCCGTTTTTGTGGGTCATCCTGCTGCAGGAAATCTAGGGCTTTTTGCCGGTTTCCTGCCAAGAAATCAAACATGGCCATAGGATAGGATCTTTTCTCGTTTTCTCCCCACAAATTGCCATAACTTTCTGCCTTAGCAAAATGGTTAATAACTTGCTTGGCCCTTTGTTGAAATTCTGCCTCTAATTCCGGTGTCCAATCGTTAAGATATTGGGGTTTAACTTCGGCAACAGGGAAGGAATAGATCGAGTTTTGAGAAACAGAATAGAGGGAATTAAAGCCAATAGTAAATAGGGCAATTATTACCGCTAAAATTAGATATTTAATTCTAGATCCAATCGTCATCTTCGGCAAATTCATCGATGTTTCCTTGATTTTCTGGGGACTGAGGTTGATTCTCTTTATCTAATTGTAAAGGAACTGGTTCAGGAGGGATAATTTCTGGTAATAATTCTTCGGGTTTTTGACCATCTACCTCCACCACAATCATTTCTGTGACGGGAAACCAAAGTATGCGGCCTTGATCGTCACAAACCGTCAGCGATCGAGATTTATCTGGAGTCTCGGTTGCGAAGAAATCTCCTAACATTTTGGTGGGTAAAATATTCTTACTTTCACCCCCACTAACTCCTAGGAATATATATTCGTTACCTGTGGTCAAATGTTGGACAATAATCGCCATAGTTAAAAAATTCAGTCAATGAAATGTACTTATTGATAAGCTGTTGACTCTTGAATGATAGCTTTCAGCCATGAGCTTTCCACTGATAACTGATAACTGATTACTGATAACTGATTACTGATTACTGCTTAACTTGACTGCCGTGACTGCGAGGATCGGTTTGACTAGCGCCCGCAAGGATATTAAAATCAGAAGCCTGTCCCGTAGTGGTGGCATAGGGTAGGGTAGAATTGGTTAAAAGTGCTTCTAAATTAGCAGTTAAAATTGATTTTGGTTGTTCTCCGATCGCTTGGGCAACTGGTTGTCCTTGATTATTTAAAAAGACAAAATGGGGAATACCATCCACGCGATAACGGAGAATTTCCGGCAACCATTTATTATTATCAACGTTGAGCATGACAAAATTAATGGCATTACCGTATTGTTTTTTAATTTCGGCAATTTCAGCGGCCATCGCCTGACAACTGGTACACCAATTAGCATAAAATTCTGTCAGGGTGGGTTTACCATTGCTGAGGGCAAGATCGAAAGGTGTCGCTTTTTCCGCTTGCGCTTCCAAAGATACAGAACTAGCGGTGGTTTGAAACCCCAAGAAAATCGCTACACTAAGGATAACTGCCGTTACTGCCAGCAGCAGATTTCTGGTTTTGTTGGTGGGTGTGGTGGCTGTCATGGATATTTAATCAAAGTTTACTTTGTCCTATTGTAACGACTGCTGCGCTCTTTTAGTATTGGTGTCGATTGAGTTACAATTAAGTTAGAGATGGGTAATAATTATGACCGAAGAAAGACTCGATCGAATAGAGGGACAGCTAAAAAGGCTAGAAGGGTACGTTCATACAATTGAGGGGCGATTAGAAACTTTAGAAAGTAACGTTCAAAACATTGAAAAAAAGCTAGGAGACGTGATCAACCAAATTCGTGAACTTAGTCTTAGCATCGATACCTACCAAAAAGCTGATCAACAGGTAGTTAATTTGGCTTTTGGTCTGATCGTTGCCGCCACTGCTGCTATTGTAATTCCAGCCGTTTTCGGCAAATAAGCAAAAAAAGATTCTTTGATCGGAAAGGCTGCATGAAAAAACGCGTTACTCTCACTTTTCCCAAAAAAGCCGTCCATATGCCCGTTACCTATCGACTGGCGAAGGATTTTAACGTCGCCGCTAATATTATCCGCGCCCAAGTTGCCCCCAATCAAGTGGGAACATTAGTATTAGAATTATCGGGAGATATCGATGAGTTAGAAGCGGCGATCGAATGGTTACAATTACAAAATATTGGCGTTTCCCAAGTTAGTCGCGAAATCGTCATTGATGAAGAAAAATGCGTCGATTGTGGGTTATGTACGGGAGTTTGTCCCACGGAAGCTTTAACCCTTGATCCCGAAAGTTTTCGTCTCAAGTTTTTGCGTTCCCGTTGTGTGGTTTGTGAACAATGTATCCCCACTTGTCCCGTGGTGGCAATTTCCACAAACTTGTAAAGTAGCAGTTATTAAATTAATTTTTTTGCCCATTTAAATAATAGCCATCTCTGGAGATTTTAAGCCTTCATGTGTCTCCAACGCGGTTAATCGTCACAAATATCCCGTTCCCTTTCTGCCTAAAGACCCTTTCTCCGATACCATAGTTAAAAAGAGATTGCTGACTCTGGCCACATCTGTGGGGATTACATACCATTAATCATGGTTTTTTTGCAAAAAATACAAAAAACTTGACATGACTTCTGCCGTTCCTCGCCTTTCCTATCCTGATAGTCCGATTGCTGATCTTCGCGGCCTCTATAACTTTATCCTCAACCCGCAACTGTTAGCCGCAGAAAAGGGAAATCCGTCGATCGTTAGTTTTTGTCAAAAAATTTCCCCCGTTGATCCCCTAGAAATTCTCTCTCGGATTGCCTCTAGCTATGCCACCCATTGTTATTGGGAAAATCCCGAACGAGAAACCGCTTTTCTCGGCTACGGCATCGCCTTTGCTGCCACTTTCCACGGCAAACAACGTTTTTTAAAAGCTCAAAAATTTATTGAAAACTGTCAACAAAGAATTATCAAAATTGATAACTATAGCGAGATTACTCCCCGCATCTTTTGTAGTTTCACTTTTTTCGACTCGGAAAGAGCTACCCCCTTTCCCTCAGCTACCCTAACCCTGCCTAAGTTTCAAATTATCAAAAAACAGTCGGAATATTTTTTCCTTACCAATCTCCTAATCACCGGCGAAAAAGAAATAGAAAACTCCCTCGAAGAAACTATCAACAACCTCAAAATTATCCAAAATAACTCGAGCAATTGCCGACAAAATCCCCGTCAGGATCCCTGTAGTTATTATATTCATCCTACCTATAATTTTCAAGCGGCTGTTGCCGATGCACTCCAATCTATCCAGGCTCAAAATTTTAGCAAAATTGTCCTTGCTCACGCTCTTGACGTGATTTCTCCCCGTCCTTTTCATCTGGTAAACTGTCTCGATAATTTGCGTCAGCGTCATCCCGATTGCTATACTTTTTCCCTCGGCAATGGACGGGGAGATCATTTTATCGGCGCTAGTCCCGAACGCTTGCTAACTGTCCATCAGGGGCAATTAATCACCGATGCTTTAGCGGGATCCGCTCCCCGGGGAGAAAATGCGATCGAAGATGCTCTTTTAGCCAATAAACTCCTCGCTAGTGAAAAAGAACAACGGGAACATCGGGCTGTTAGTGACTTTATTAACCAAAAACTGCGACAAATTGGCTTAAATCCGCAAAATTCTCCCTCTAGATTGTTAAAACTCTCCAATATTCAACATCTCTGGACTCCTATCCATGCCAAACTAAAACCCTCCATCCATCCCCTCGAAATTGTTGCCCAACTACACCCCACTCCTGCTGTTGCGGGGGTTCCCACCGAGATCGCTTTAGCACAAATTCGTCATTATGAAACCTTCGATCGCTCTCTTTATGCCGCTCCTTTGGGTTGGATCGATTGTCAAAATAATAGTGAGTTTATTGTTGGTATTCGTTCGGCCTTAATTGAAGGCGATCGAGCGCGATTATACGCCGGTGCGGGTATTGTTGCCGGTTCCGATCCGGAAAAAGAACTAGCAGAAATTCAGCTTAAATTTCAAGCTCTCTTAAAAGCTTTAACTTAAACTGTAGCTTGTTACCGAACTAATAACTTAAATAAGTCTAATTTACCCTTAAAAGGTGGATATTTTAAAGCGGGATTGAACCAAAGAGGTGTTTTCATAATCGCTTTTTGGTGACTAAAATTCTCAAAGGAAAAACGACCATGATAGCTACCAATACCGCTATTTCCTCGACCACCAAAGGGTAAACTAGGATTAGTAAAATGAAAACTATTGTTGTTAATACAACCTCCCCCAAACTGGACTGATTCTAACCATTTCTTTTCGGTCTTTGCCTTGGTAGTAAACAGATAAAAAGCTAGAGGGTTAGGGTTTTTAGCAATAATTGCTAAAGCTTCCTCAAAAGTGCTAAAGGCAATGATCGGTAAAATTGGACCGAATATTTCCCCTTGCATAATAGGAGCATCGAGGGAAACATTAGTTAATAAAGTTGGTTGAATATATAAATTTTCTCGATCGGTTTTGCCTCCAAAAACAATCTCACCATCTTGGAGAAAGTCAATCAGGCGATCAAATTGTTTCTCATTAATTATCTTACCATAATCAGCACTTAATCTGGCATCTTCACCGAAAAAATTAATAATACTGTTGGCTAATTCTCTGATCAAATTCTCCTGCTGGGATTGATGTACTAAAACATAATCAGCTGCGATACACATTTGACCACAATTAGAGAATTTTGTCACGGCAATGCGACGAGTTGCCACGGAAATATTAGCATCAGCTTCGATAACACAGGGACTTTTTCCCCCTAATTCTAGAGTAACGGGAATTAACTTTGCTGCCGCTAGTTGATAAATAATTTTTCCTACCCTGGTACTGCCTGTAAAAAATATATGATCAAAGGTAAAACTGTCTAACATATTCGGAATTACTTCCGCACCATCTCCCGGGACAATTAACACATATTCTTCAGGGAATATTTCTTCAATTATTTTAACTACTAATTTTTCCGTCGCTGAGGCAAATTCACTCGGTTTTAATACCGCACAGTTACCGGCAGCAATGGCACCGACTAAAGGCACTAATAACAATTGGAGGGGATAATTCCAAGCACCAATAATTAAAACCACTCCTAAAGGTTCCCGAACAATTTGACTGGAGGATGGGAAATTTAAGAGATTAGTTTTAACAGTTTTGGGTTGCATCCATGAGCGCAAATTTTTTAAAGCGGTATTAATTTCCACCAAAAGGAAGCCATTTTCAGTAATCCAACAATCTTCGGGACTTTTCTTTAAATCGCTATATAAAGCTCGATATATCTCTGCTTCATATTTAATGATTGCCTGTTTTAACTTCTCTAACTGCTGACGACGGAATTGATAGGAACGAGTTGCACCACTGGCAAAATACTGACGCAATTTGGCTAATTTTTCTGAGTTTGACAGCATCGAAATAATTCCTAACTTAATGATGGTAATTCTACGGCATCCACTGGGGACGAATTCCCGCTAGAGGTAATTCAATTAAATCAGATTTACTGGCTTTTACTCCATCTTGTAGGGGAGGAATTAACATCCACAAACGACCACCGATAATTGTTTCTCCCGAATCGGTAGTCAAGGGATTAGTAGGATTAGTATCATAACTGATGCGAAGTTGATCAAAAATAATTGCTAAACCATCGGGAGATAAACTAATGTGAATATCACGATAATCAGCTAATTCCAGTAGGGGAGTCACTTGACCGGTCTTCACATCTATTTTAGCAAAATAGGGTTTTTCTTTGTACTCTTGACTGTTAGTAACTAACTCGGTTAACAAACAATACAAATCACTACCGGTGGCATTAAATTGACAATCTATAATCGAACCTTGTAGATTGAGTAACCGTTTTTGTAATCCTTGATTATTGACATAAAAAAGCGATCGAATATAACGCATTTTGGCATTATCAGTATTAAAATTTACCATTGCTGCGGCCGTACCATCGGCAGAAAAATTCAAAATTCGCCCAAATTTTGGTAAAAAATCCAGGGGTTTTGTCTCGAATTTTAAGGGCAAAAGCGCAATTCCTTCCCCCTGGGTGACAGCCAGAGTTTTACTATCAGGTGCGATCAAAAATTCTCCGCCTTGGATGTTTAATTTTTGGGGTTTTTCCCCCGATTTAACTGCCCATAAATCGAAGTTAATCGGATTGCGGCGCTCAATTCTCTGCACGACAATAGTTTCCCCATCTTTAGCTAAATCAAAGTGATTATTTTGATAATCTTTATTGTCTAGCACTAACTCAATTTTTAGAGGCGATTGACTGCTATCAACTTGGTAAAGCTGCAGTTCACGAATTCCCTCTATCCCCCGATTTTTCGCCACGGCCGAAAAGAGGATTTTTTTACCATCAGGATAGAATTCAAAAGCCATAACGGTCAAATTTGCGGGGGTTAAGAGGGTTTTCTTCTCCTCGGTCAAGTTATAAAAAATTAATCTTCCCTGTTCTTCCCCATTAGTGCCAATATAGGCAAAAGCACGATCGCGACTTTTAAATTCTCTTTCAAAAATTGCCAGGGTTTGTCCTAATCGATTACCGCTGCGAAATTGTTCCCGCGCACCTTCAATTTGCAGATGATATTTTTCTCCGTAGGGAATGGGAGAAGTGAGGGTATAAGCTAATCGTCTTCCGGCCCAACTCAACTTACCCGGCAGCGGAGGATCGATAACTAGATTTTTTTCTACACTAGCATGATCCATGGGGCGATCAAAAGTGATAATAAATGCTTGATCTTCTGAGCCAATTTCTCGATTTTCCCAGCTAAATTCCTTGACCCTTGGACCGGTTTGTAAAAGACATTGATTACCACAGCTATTACCTAACCAAATTAAGCCGCCAATTACTAAGGTTAGCGATACAATTAATGTTATCGCTAATTTATCAATCGGTTGTAGTTGTAAGGTCTTGATCATTATAGTAGATGGTTAGAAACAACTGATAACTGATAACTGATAACTGTTAATATCCGTAGGGATCCACAGGAGTGGGTATAGATTTCACGGATTTAGCCTTAATTACTAATTGTCTTCTGGTGGTTGATTTTCCCACCTCTACGGGTAAAGATTCCGTGGCCATTTCTCCGGTGATTTCTAACCAAGTGTCATTGGGATATTGACCGCGACTTCCTGATAGTTTCACCGGCAAACCCACGGGATAAGCATCCACGGCACAACAGGTAAGGATAAAGCGACTAATTAATAAATAATTATCGGGTAATTGGGGCAATTGCACCACAAAACCTGTGACTTTTACCGGTTGTCCCGTGTAAGCATCAGGTTCGGGGTAAGCATTCAAAGTTCTTACCCATTCAATTAAACTTTTTTCCTCTGGTTTAACGGTAGTGCCAAAGGATTGAGTTTGCAAGCGAGTTAGGGGTAAAGATTCACTAATTCCCCTCTGTAATGCGATTTGACTACTGAGGGGCTGCGGGGCGATAAATAGGCCTAAAATGGCAGTTATTACTAATAAACCTGAGCCAAAATGTTGGGGAAGAATGGTAATATGCGATCGATTATCGTTACTATCTAAATTAATCTTTTTTTGCCACTGTTTTAATAATGTCCAAAGCTTGACTATTCCCAGAACAAATAAAGCAATACTGGTGATGAGAACCAGAATAAAATAATTAGGGTGTATCAGTAAATTTAACTGTCCAGTTATCCAGTATTTAAATAGTAACGAACCCCAACCGATTAGGGCAATAACATCGATAAATTGGGGGGCGATTATTTTTAGACGTGATGAATTCATGGGAAAAACTATCCGGGTACTGACCTAAAATAAATAACTGTGAGCCAAGGTGAGTAAAAAAGTCATTTGCGCTGCTAAAGCAAAGAGATAAATTAACATTCTCGGTTTAAAAATAGACAACATTAAACCAATCCCTTTCAGGTCAATCATTGGACCGAACACTAAAAAAGCCAGCAGGGAACTACTGGTAAAACTAGAGGCAAAGGAGAGAGCAAAAAAAGAATCAACCGTGGAACAAATCGAAACAATTACCGCTAACAGCATCATGGCCAAGATCGAAGTAATCGGATCCTGACCCAAATTAAGAACAAATTCCCGGGGAACAAACACCTGTAAACCGGCCGCTATAGCACTTCCTAAGATTAACACTCCTCCTAATTCCCGTAATTCCATCACCACGTTTTCCACAAAAGTTAACCAGCGCCTTTTCATCGGGATAGCTTGCACTGCTGGTAGGACAGCAGTAGCGGCAAAACTTTCATCTAAGCGCAAAGTTTGCCCAGAATTACCGATCAGAAAAGAACCGGATTGTAGTAGTAGTGGGATAGATTCTTTTTCCGGTGTTTGCGGTTGCCAATTGAGACTTTTTGCCAAAGAGGTTTGGAGGAGCGGTCGGGGATCTTTTTGGATACTAAAGATAATACCGATAACCGTAGCGATGAACAAAGAAAAGATAACTCGATAGAAAACAATTTCCGGTTGATCGCGAAAAGCTACCCAAGTGGACCAGATAACAATCGGGTTAATTGTCGGCGCTGCTAAGAGAAAACTAACCGCTACTGCATTCGGCATTCCTTGCACAAGTAAACGTCGCGCCACGGGTACATTGCCACACTCGCAGACGGGGAACAAAAACCCAATACATCCCCCCACAAATGCTCCTAAAACAGCATTTCGAGGCATCAGAGCAACTAGGCGACGTTCATCGACAAATATTAAAAGAATACTAGAGAGAATCACCCCTAGCAGTAAAAAAGGCATCGCTTCCACCAACAGGCTCAGGAATAGGGTAAAGGCATTTTGTAGTTGACTCATCTATCCTCGCCTTGGCAATTAGAGGTTTAGGGGTAAAGACTTAGGGACCCCAGAAAAAGGTTCATCAGTCCGCTCCCCGGCTTTTTAACATTTTTTTAATATATCCGATCGAGTGACTTCTGTGTTGTCAGGGGACAGGAGCCAGTTATCAGGGGACAGGTTTTAGGTTTTGGGGTTTTGGGGTGTTAGGGTGTTAGGGTGTTAGGGTTTTAGTTGAAATTCCCCCACTTCCCCACTTCCCCACTTCCCCACTTCCCCACTTCATAATTCATAATTCCCACTCTCCCATCACCTCACACTTAGAGGACTCGATTAAGTTTGCCGCTTTGATAACCTTCTAGATCGAGGGTGACATAGATAAAGCCTAATTTTTGCAGATCAGCGACTAATTGGCTTAAATTTGTCCGATTAATAAAGTCGGGAATTGCTGCTGCTGGTAATTCAATCCGTGCCGTATCGCCGCTCGATCGCACCCGTAATTGACGATAACCTAATTTTCGCAGATAAATCTCCGCCCGTCCGACTCTTTGCAATTTCTCCAGGCTAATTTCCTCCCCGTAGGGAAAACGGGAACTTAAACAGGGTTGCGCCGGTTTATCCCACCAAGGTAAATTTAAGTAACGAGATAGTTGACGAACTTCGCTTTTTGTGATAGCAATTTCCGCCAAGGGTGAACGAGCGCCGCGCTCCCTAGCGGCTTGAATCCCGGGACGATAATCCCTTAAATCATCAGCATTAACGCCATCGATGACGTAGGAATAACCACGAGCGAGGGCGATGGGTTTAAGGGTGTCGTGTAGCTCACTTTTGCAGAAATAACAGCGATTAACGGGATTACTGGTGTAATTGGGGTTATTCATTTCCTCGGTTTCCACCAATTCATGCCGAATACCGATATAATCGGCCTGAGCGATCGCTTCTTCTAATTCTTCCGGCAGTAGGGAAGGGGAAACCGCCGTAATTGCCAATGCTTGACCCCCTAGCAGATCATAGGCCACTTTTGCCACTAGGGTACTATCTACGCCACCAGAATAGGCAATCAGCGCTTTTTCGCTGGTTTTTAAGAGGTTTTGTAATTGTCCGAGTTTATCGAGTAATTGACTGTCCATGGCGGCGATTTTGGCAACTGGTTTAGGGAGACCATTTTTCATTATATGCCGTGCCGTAATTAATCAGGGCTACCCCTCGATTTATGCTGCCATAATTTTGTCAATAATTGGGCTATTTTTGGCAATTTTTACTAGAAAATAATCTCGCTATTCTAAGGATAGGCGGTTAAAATGCGTCTTAGCTTATTGCTGATCCCATTATTTTAGTAAGTATTTAGTCATAAACTTCACTTCTATGACCTACTCTAATAATTATCCTACTCTCTCGATCAAATTCATAAATAACCCGATAATCTCCTACTCTTAATTTGTAAAACCCTGACCATTCTCTCGTAAGAGGTAGGGGAGTTATCTGTTCAAAGTTGATAGCTAACCATTTAATTTTATTAAGAATCCTCAGTCTGATAAAATCTGTGATCAAATCTAAATCAGTTATCGACTCTGGTTCAAAAGTAACAGAATAGCTCATTTAAGGTTCTATCCCATATCTTTTATCCACCTCAGCTGCGGGAATAGTCGCTCTTCCTTGTAGTCTTTTTTGTCGGATTTCTAATAACTTTTCTTTAAAAGATTCTTTAACTTGTTTTCCCTCATCCGGATCACCAAAGTATTCATCTAGAGTATCATTTACTGTATTAAGGATTAAACTTTGTAACTCTTGGGGAGTCATGTCTTTTATCTGCATATTTGCCCCTATTCAGAAAAGATAATTGACCTATCACTCCCGATTATATCAAGATATCGGGACAACTCCTCTGTAGTTGCCCCTGCCAAGGATAATTTATCCCCGACGACGAAGGGAAGCGGCACCCAACGCACCAACAGCGATTAAACTCACTATACCACTAGGTTCCGGGGTTGATACAGCACCGCCACCAGTAGGAGTAATATCCCCATTAAGAGCCACAAACCCACCCCCGGCAACATTAGCAGAGTTTGTACCATAGAAGATGACATTAGGTTCACTAGCACTCAGTCCATAGAGACGGAACTGCACCGGGCCGGTTTGGGGTGCTAAACTGCTTAGGTCAAAGCTGTAGGTATTAAAGCTATTTGTTAGTCTAACTTGTGTCCCTAAATTATTGGTGAACCCATCAACACTAGAGCGCAAGACTAAATCTATCCGCTTTTGATCCTGCCGCGCATTGAGTTGTAAGTTAGTAAAATCGACTTGAAAACCTGCACCCGGTTGTACGGCAAATTCGACGTATTGGCTGGTATTAACAGTGCCACTTGTATTCCACCCACCATTATCACCACCTAGCTGGAAAGGACTAAAGGGCAGCCGAGCTATCCCGGCGGTGTTTAACCCAGTGCTGGTTATATTCGCACCTACAGTATTCGCCGCTTTGGGATAGGTTGCGGTACTGGCATTAAATGAATTCCAACCAGCTACTATTGCCGCTTGAGCAGGAGTAACCCCGGCCAACCCCATCAGAGTCAAGGGGGTTAAAATTGTCAGTAATTTTTTCATGGATTCGATGACAGTAATAGGAGAAAATTATGGTCATATTTAACGCTAGTTTTGCGCCAATATCCCACAGCAAAAAATATCACAAGGGGGGGGAAGTCAAGGGTTATTTAATCATCATTTTTTATTGATTTTTATATTTAAGATAGTTGTGGGTTATATAAATATTTTTGACTGGTTGCAAGGTTATAGCTGGCAACGCAGATAAGCGAGGTTCTACCTCTACTTAGTTTCTTTGACCGAAATGATCACCTTCGCTCCTAGGTTCCCCCGCAATAAATTGACCTGGTGCATCTTACATTTGCAGGAATACCGACAATCAGCAATTATACTAAATCCGTTGAGTATAGGCTACTTATAAAGGAGAGAACCTCATGCAAAAGGGGGAATAAATAATCAGTTTTTAATAACCAGATTTAGTATTAGCTTGTTGGCGAATTTTATCTTTAATATAGTCGGGAATAGGGCTAGGATTCATGCTTATAATGGTGAAATTAATCCTCTTTTAACCGCTTCATTTAATCCTTGAGACTTCTTTAACAAGTTTATTTGATAAATTTGCATCAATGACCAAAGTTCCCTATTTTCAAAGGTTGATAAATCCCCCTCTTGTTGTTGATTGAGCAACTCGCTTAATCTTTGATCTTGTTCCGATGCCATTTGTAATTGAGTTAATTTGATAATTTCTTCATCTGATAATGAATTTAGGGATGAGATTTTTTCGCCTTGATAATTGGGACTAATAGAAAAAGCGATCGCTTCTACTAATATATCATTAAGATCACGGTTAATTGAATGGGCTAAGGATTGAGCTAGATTAAAAATCTCATCAGGTAGGGTTAAAGTAATTGAAATAGCCATAAGCTTTTTTTATGTGGGGTTATAGAGATATTATGATTATACCTCAAATTTTTGTTACCCATAGGGATAAACTGGTTCAAAAGTAACAAAATAGCTCCTTTAAGCTTCTTTTATAAACCTCAGATTTCCAGGCAAGATTTACCGAGAACTTAACTCACAGCAAACCCTGTTAACTTACGAGTTTCCAGATCGTAAAAAGCTAAAACTATATCTTCTTTAGAAATACCCTCCCTTAATAATTCCGTAGCGATACCTTCCTCAGTCCAATCCTCCTCAATATAAATCTTCTCATTTTTAATCCTAATATGGACTTGAATATTCCTGATTTTTTTCTTGCCTTCCCAACCCATAAAAAGCCAAAAATACTGATCATGTATCTCGTCAAAAACCAGACAACTTTCTTGATCTAAATTAGCAGAACCAGAAACCCATTCGTGATATTCTGTTAATACTTTTTTAATGGCATTGCGATATTTTTCTAGTCTATCCATTGTAAAATTTTCTCCTTTTCCATCTCAACAACCAGCAAAAGTAATTGATTTATTTTCAGAATATCCTGAATTGATTCTCGTTGGAAAAAATTTTCATAAATGCTGTCTTTAATGGCTAGATAAATTTGATATTCTGGTTCGGTAAGACTGATTAAATTTCGATATAAAATATACTGTCCTAAAGCTATTTCAAAATCTCTCATAGGTGAGGGACTTAAAAAGCTTTTGATTTCCACAACAATTTTACGTCCATTTCTTTCAGCAGCCAAAGGTTTTTCTGCTGCTAAATCAGCAAAAATTCAACATCTTTATATTTAATTTTATCAGGATCAGCTAAAATACTCCAACCGTCTTTAATTAAGGCATTTTTCACGGCTTCATGGTAAATATCTTTTGCTGGCATGGTTCTAAAAAAGTAATTTCATTAGTTATATTTAATTTTATTAACAATCCTAAGTCTGATAAAATCGGTGATCAAATTTAAATCAGTTATTTGTTGATTCCCCCCTGGTCCAGTCATAGTAGGGTTAATTCATGAATTAACCCTACCTTGGGGGGTGCTGATCCCCCCTTCCCCCCTTGATAAGGGGGGTGTTGATCGCTGGGGGGATCTGAATTAAAACCCACTTACTTAGGGGAGAATTGTTGATTACTTCCCTCTAGTTTTTTCAGCCCAAACTTTGCTGGGTAATCCCCAAACATAGATGAAACCTTCGGCAGCTTTATGATCAAATTGATCCTCGGCTCCGTAGGTAGCTAAATCGGGAGAATAGATAGAATTGACTGACTGACGACCGACCACTTTAGCGTTACCTTTAAACAGTTTCACTCGCACCGATCCCGTTACCTGTTCTTGGGTTTTGAGGATAAAAGCATCGATCGCTTCCTTTAAGGGACTGTACCACAATCCTTTATAAATTAACTGTCCGTAGGTCTCTTCAATTCCCCGTTTATATTGGGTAACATCTCCAGTTAAAGTCAAACTTTCTAAGTCCCGGTGAGCATCAATTAAAACTAATAAAGCTGGGGCCTCGTAAATTTCTCGGGATTTAATTCCCACTACCCGGTTTTCGATCATATCTAACCGACCAACACCGTGTTTACCCACTAGGTCATTTAATTGACTAATTAGCGTGACGGGAGCGAGATTTTCTCCGTTTAAACTGACAGGAATCCCCTGATTAAAACCAATATCGACGTATTCCGGCTCGTTGGGAGTATCGGCGATCGCTTTGGTCATTAAATAGATTTCTTCCGGGGGTTCCGTCATCGGATCTTCCAAGGGACCGGCTTCAATACTGCGCCCCAACAGGTTACGATCGATACTAAAGGGTGAGGATTTTTTCACGGGAGACTCAATCCCGAATTTTTCCCCGTAGGCGATGGTTTCTTCCCGGCTCATGCCCCATTCCCTGGCGGGAGCGAGAACTTTTAAACTAGGATTGAGGGCCATAATGCCCACATCAAAACGCACCTGATCGTTACCTTTGCCGGTGCAGCCGTGAGAGACGGCATCGGCCCCGTATTTCTCGGCGGCCTCTACTAATAATTTAGCGATTAAAGGACGAGCCAGGGCGGTAGAAAGGGGATAACGATTTTCATAGAGAGCATTAGCTTGAATTGAGGGAAAAGCGTATTCTTTGACGAATTCTTCCTGAGCATTGACCACTAAGGATTCGATCGCTCCGCAGCGCAGAGCCTTTTCTTGAATTGGTCCCAATTCGTCTCCCTGTCCTAAATCGGCGGCTAGGGTAATCACTTCTTCTACTCCCCATTCCTGTTTGAGATAGGGAATACAGACGGAAGTATCGACTCCTCCGGAATAAGCTAAAACCACTCTCTTGGCGCGTCCCATAATTTTTTCACCTAAAAACGACTAATTGATTACTCTTTTAATTTTATTATATATCCTGGGGATTTGATGCTTCTTTTTTAATGCTTTTTTGTTTAGTTTTTGATGAAGAAAAGGAATAGGAAGTCACGAGCAAAGAGCCAAAACTAAACGGGCAACCAGCCGCTATTTACGTTTACTGGCAGGACGACGGGAGGATTTTTTCGGAGCGGTATTTTGGGGATTATCGTTAGTTTTATCTTTAAATATTGGAATAGTAAAATGAAACTGACTGCCGTTATTTTTGCCCTGGGATTCTGCCCAAATTTCGCCGCCCCAACCATTAACGATCTGACGACAGATAGCCAGTCCTAAACCGGTTCCCCCGGCACTGCGTCGCAGGGCCCCCTCCTCTTGGTAAAAGCGATCAAAAACCTGTTCTAAACGATTGGGTTCGATCCCGCGTCCAGTGTCAGAAATGGTTACTTCTAGAGTTTTTGGCTTTCCCGAAGCGACTTCGATCGAGACATTTCCCTCGCGACCGGTAAACTTACAGGCATTATCGAGAAGTTTGGAGAGTAATTCCACTAACCACTCGCCATCGGCTAAAACAAAGGGCAGATTAGGGGGGACAAGATTGCTAATTTTTGGATTTTCGTTGTCGAGATTGCGGGAGTGAACGTGACTGATGGCTAATTCCACACATTCCGATAAGGATAAAGCTTCGGGATTCCAATTAACCCGGCCACTTTCTAACCTGGAAAGAGTTAAAAAATCTTGGATTAATTTACGCATTCGTTCCGCATCTTTCAGGGCAGTATCAAGCATAATTTGGCGCATTTCTGCTGGCATATCCGGTTCCGAGGCCAAACTTTCTAGACAGACTTGAATGGTGGAGAGGGGGGTGCGTAATTCGTGGCCGGTTATGGCGACTAAATTAGAACGAGTGCGATCGAGAGCGGCTAATTGTTCATTTAAATCCTGTAAATTAGCGTAGGCTTCTGCTTGAATGAGGGCGACTCCGATTTGAGTGGCCACCGCATCCACAAGGGCAACATCCTCGCTTTTCCAAGTGGTGGTATAGGGTCCACAGTGATGCAGTTCCAACATTCCCAAGAGACGACTTTGGTAAAAAATCGGCACTAATAACCAAGAATAGATGGAACATTCCCGCACGAGATTTTGAATGGAATCGCCGGGGAGACGGGGATCGTGAATAGCGTCTTCGATTTTCAGGGATTCTCTCAATTCCAGCACTTCCTGAAAAAGAGGATTATTTTTCAGTGGCCATTTTTGTCCTTTGATGGAACTAATGCCGGAGTTTAAAAATTCGTGTTCGATGGTGGCGTTAATGTCGGCTTCCTTACAACGATAGACCACGCAGCGACAGACTCCCAATCCCTGCCCCAATTTCTGCACTGCCACCTGTAGGATAGCTTCCGGATCGAGGGAACGACGGATCGAGGCTGTCACCGAGTTGATCAGTCTTTCCTTGTGTTCTTTCGATGCCAAGGAACGATTGGCTTTCAGCAGTTTATACTGTCCCGCTTGCAAATAAGTGACCAATCGCTGGACAAAGGGATCTGGTTCCTCTTGATGATCCCTGTCCGTCAGTTCACAGATCAGGTATTCTTCTTGAGCGCGCCTAATTTTCTCCGCTAGTTCGGGACGATAATCGAGAATATGATTTAAAAGAATTTGGGCGGCCTGTTGACTTACATGGCGATCGCTCGTCCAAAGCCCCTCAAAACGGCGATTATTATCCATAGCTGCCCCATTTTCCCCCTTTGCTGTCAGATGGGTTCGTTCCCGACAGATTAAACAACTAGCATAATGGCCACCGATAACCACTAGATGCCATTCTTGGGCTAAACTGTCCTCTGGTTGAAAAGCGATCGTCTCGTAAATGTCGGAACTATGCTTAAAATCGGTTTCTGGGGCCGACAAAACATAAACTTGCCCGCTTTTGTGGGCAATGCGTCGATAGCGATGGGCCTCTTGACGATAAAAGCGCTCACGCTGAAAACTGGCAATCACTAACGGTTGATCGTCTTCCGCTAAAACCTGATCCTCCATGGCGTGGGATAGCGCGGTCAGGGATGCTTTGAAGTACATCTGCGATCGCCATTGGGGGAGTAACTGCAACAGTTCTGTTAAAACAGAAGTTGATCTGCTCATCGATGATCTGTTTCGAGTCGGGTGTAACTAGCAAGCGCGATAGAGGGAACTAGCAATTTCTCCCTTGACCCTATCCTACAGGCTCAAGGGGACAAGAGGTGAGATCGTGATGGCAAGAAATTTAAACCGAGTGATGCCAAAAGTGAGCGAAATTATTCTAGCTAACTAGATGTTGCTGAATAAATCTAAACCTTGTTGGGTAAGACTTTTAGACTTTTGGGAAATCAAAAAGTACCCGCCATTGGAGGGATCGGGGGGAAAATTTAGGGACTTTTTCCCTGAAAATTAGGTAATTTACCAGATGAAAATGGGTAAAACCCTACACCCTACACCCTACACCCTACACCCTACACCCTGCCCCCACGAGAAACTTTTTGCCGCAAACCCTAACTAGATGTAGGCGACTTTCATTGCCCAAAGGATCAGAGCAATAATACTACCGATAACGATAATGGACGATATCGCCACTACTGCCGGTTTATCGGCCCCCTCGAATTTCATGATGCCACGATTTAAGTCTGACATTGCCCTTAACTCCTTTTCATGAGATGGATGTAGAAAGTATGAGACACTTTAGGATCATAAATTAGCGAACTCTCATCTATCCGTGTTATTAGAAATTGGTATCATTCGGCTGTCTTTAATCATTCTAGGCGTTCTTTTCGCCCTTGCCCTTTTCCTTGAGGCTATTTTAAGAATTGTCTTCGGCTTCGGTAATCCGCTTATTTACAAAGCTGATGCCGAAATTGGCTATCTTTTGGCTCCTAATCAACAAACGCGCCGGTTTTCCAATTTTATCGCCGTTAATCAGTATTCGATGCGGAGCGATCCGATTACAACCCAACGGCCCCCGGAGACGACGAGAATCATGTTAATCGGTGATTCGATCGCTAATGGCTCCTGGTGGACAGATCAAAAAGAGACCATTGCTGCTTTAATCGCCAAAAATTTAGGCCAGAATCTGACGGGTTCGGTGGAAGTTCTCAATGCTTCGGCCAATTCTTGGGGACCGCGCAATCAATCGGCCTATCTGCGACGTTTCGGCACCTTTGAATCCCAGGTGATTGTGTTATTAATGAACACCGATGATCTGTTCGCTTTAGCTCCTAGTTCGGCGGTGGTGGGACGAGAAATTAATTATCCCGCTCGCCGGCCGGCTTTAGCTTTAATCGAGTTGTACGATCGATATTTTAAGCGTTATCCTCCCCTGCCACCGGTGCAAGAAGGAGGCGATCGAGTGGGCAATAATTTAACCGCTCTTGCCCAAATTCAAGCCCTTGCTCAGGCTAATCAAGCCCGTTTAATTATCGCTATTACCCCCCTCATTCGCGAAGCTCAAAAACAGGGGCGAGATTATGAATTAAAAGCCCGTCAAAGACTAGCGGATTTCACCAGCAACCAGCAGATTTTTTATCTAGATTTTCTGCCCATTTTTCAAGCCCATCCCAATCCCGATTCCCTCTATATCGATAATATTCATCTCAGTGGAGACGGTAACGAGTTAATTAGTCAAAAACTGACCGAGGCAATCAAAAATGTCTTTTAATTAGGGTCTGCTGAAAAAGTTTTTCCTGGGGGCAGGAGTCAGGAGTCAGGAGTCAGGAGTCAGGAGTCAGGAGTCAGGAGACAGGAGACAGGAGACAGGAGACAGGAGACAGGAGACAGGAGATAGGAGATAGGAGATTATTTCTATTTATTCTCCCCACACCCTACACCCCACACCCCACACCCCACTTCCCCACTTCCCCACACCCCCACTTCCCTAACAACCATACCAAAGCTTTTCTATCTGTTTTGCTAAGGCCAATAACTCAGAGCGATCGCTTGTATCCCTTAAGAGGGTGACATGGCCTAATTTTCGACCGGGACGGGATTTTTTACCATACCAAAAAACCTGAGCGTCTGGAATTGCCGCTAAAATTGCTCTTTTTTCGCCATAATCGCCGTCACTATCCTCAAAACCCAATAAATTAACCATGACTGCCCCAGCAGATTTTAAGTCCGTGGCTCCGAGGGGCAAATTAGCCACTGCTTGCAGTTGTAGGGCAAATTGGGAGGTAAGACAGGCAGAGAGGCTGTAATGACCAGAATTATGGGTACGGGGAGCGATTTCATTAATCAATACCTCTCCCTGGGAAGTGACAAATAATTCCATCCCGAAAACACCCACCGCCGACAAACTACTTAACAGATGATGGGCGATAGATTCGGTTTGAGCCTGTAATGATTGGTTAAGAGCGGCGGGAGCAATCACCCAGTGACAGACTTGCTCCTCTTGATGGGTTTCCACCACGGGATAGGTGACGATTTCCCCGGTTAATCCCCTAGCGGCAACGATGGCTAATTCTCGCTCGTAGGGAATATAAGCTTCTAACATCAAGTCAAGACGCTCTAATTGCGGCTTTTTGGCGTTTAATTCTTCAGGAGTGCGGATAATAAAGGTTCCTTGACCATCATAACCCTGTCGTCGCGCTTTCAGCACTAGCGGAAAAGGATAATTTTCTAGTTGGGATAAATTATCTATCGCCCAAAAATCAGGCACAGGCAACCCTAGGGAGCGTAAATAACATCTTTGCTCGTATTTATCCAATAGGGGGCGCAGATTTGCCAAACTAGGATAGAATTTCACTCCTGTGGCCGCTAATTCTTCTAGGGCATCTAAATTAACAAACTCATTTTCAAAAGTGATCAGATCACAATGTTGAGCTAGTTTTTTTGTGCCTTCCACGTCAGCTATTTCTGCGAAGACAACCCCGTCAGCTAAAGCAACGGCGGGATCGTCGGGGTGTGGTGTTTGTACAATTAGAGAAATGCCTAATTTCTTGGCTTCCTGTGCCATCATCCAAGCTAATTGTCCACCACCAATAACACCAACCCTTCTTTGCATCATTGATCACATCCTAAAGATTCCGGGGTAGAGACGCCGGTTTTTGAGTTGACACCCTCGGCTCTTTCACAGAGATTTTTGATTTGTTGAGCGTCAAGCACGGCAAAACTAAAATCAGCACCGTTGATATTGACTCCCTCGAAAATGGTACGCAGCATGATCGCTTCGGCAAAAATGGCATCGCTTAAATCGGAATTTTTAAAGGTACTCAGATAGGCTAACCCATTGGTTAAGTCCGCTCCATGAAAGTTGCCTTCGATGATAGAGGCTCCGTTAAACACTGCCCCGCGCAAATCGGCAGAACTAAAGTTAGAATCTTGGAGATTAACGTTAGTAAATTGGGCAGATTGCAAATTTTGTCCCGAAAAATCCTTTCCTGTCAGATTCTGGTTTTCATAACTGGCATTGGCTCCTGTGACAGCAGCAGAACTGGCTGCTAAGGCATTGACAGGAGATAGGATAAATAGTATTGCAAAAAAAGCGATCGCTAATCGAAAGATAGTCTTCATTGGCGGAAAATTCCATCAGTGGGCATTCTTGATTTTATAGCAGTAAGTCATCCGCCGTCAGCTTTCCGCCAGCCGCTAGAAATTGCTGGCACACAAACCTTTATAATGGCTGTCTAGGCTTATACTGCCATGCAATTTGGTCTAAACAAAAATATTTAAGCCACGGGCCCCCAGCTTTCAGCTAAATAAAGTAAAAGACAAAAGTTAATTCATTTTCTCTCTCCTGACTTCTATTTCTAAGGACAATTTCTGATTTATACAAGAGGTTTGATGGATACACCGCAACTTTTATTCAATGGTTTAGCCGTCGGCAGTATTATTGCTCTGGCTGCTGTCGGGTTAACCCTTACCTGTGGCATTTTGCGTCTGTCTAATTTTGCCCACGGCGATTTTATGACTTTGGGTGCTTACATAACTTGGGTGGTAAATGCTCAAGGGATTAATCTCTGGTTAGCGATGCTGGTGGGGGCAGCAGTGACAGCTATTGCCATGCTCATTGCCGAGAGATTATTATGGAAACCTATGCGCGATCAACGGGCTGATTCTACCACTTTAATTATTATTTCGATCGGTTTGGCTTTATTTCTTCGCAATGGTATTTTAATGATCTGGGGCGGTAGTAATCAACGCTACGATCTCCCTGTGATGACCGCTACAGAAATTTTTGGGATTAAAGTAGCTTTCGATCGCTTGTTAGTCATTGGTTTGGCAATTATAGTTATTATTGCCCTCCATTTGTTATTGCAAAAAACTAAGATCGGTAAGGCGATGCGCGCCGTAGCTGACAGCACCGATTTAGCTAGAGTAACCGGAATTAACGTCGAATGGGTTGTCTTCTGGACATGGATAATTACGGGAGTTTTAACTGCTTTAGCCGGAGCGATGTTCGGGTTAATTACTGGGGGAGTGCGTCCCAATATGGGCTGGTTTTTAATCTTACCAATGTTTGCCGCCGTGATTTTAGGTGGTATCGGTAATCCCTACGGAGCGATTGCTGGGGCTTTAATTATTGGTGTTGCCCAAGAAATTAGTGTTCCCTTAATTGGTTCTGATTATAAATTAGCCGTGGCTTTATTAATTATGATCCTGCTGTTATTATTCCGTCCCCAAGGTTTATTTAAAGGCACGGTTTAACAGTTATCAGTTATCAGTTATCAGTTATCAGTTATCAGATGTAAGTTTTAAGTTTGAAGTTTTAAGTTATTTATAGCGCTTTTCACGTTACTGAGGTATCGACAAGTTTTGCCAACAAAGGACTTAAGCCCCTTGCCCATGCCTCATTCTGATGAAAACTGCTATATTTACTGATTACTATTTACTGTTTACTGATTACTGTTTACTGATTACTGTTTACTGATTACTGAAAAGCCCAATTTTTAATCCTGAATATATTCTTCCCCGGTGATTAAAGCGTATTCAGCGCGGGTGAATTCTCGACCTAAATAAGCAGCATGATCGAACATAGTAATCGGACAAGGTTGGGTTTCTTCGATCACTTTGACGGCTAATTCTTTGGCGGTTCTTGCGGTGTAAATAGTCTCAGGATTGCGATCAAGTTTTTGCCTAACACCGATAACTTTTCCCGTTTCTGGATCGACGGCTAAACCTTTTTCATTGATAATATTGCTGTAATGTTTGGCACAGATTAACCCGGCTTCTCGGTCTAGATAAATAATAAAATATCCTGCGGGATCGAGAGCGATCGGACGTTTGGAAAGTTGATGATCAATAGCCGTGATTTGTGATTTTAATTCGCTCATTTTCTTGACAAAATCACTTAAATATGTAGATGAAAGCAAGAGCAAATTATATCACATACCATCATCCTTTTTCTAGAGCATTTTGTAGATATAGGCCGTATTTTCTGTGAGCAAATCTGACCTACTGAGCAATAATACTAAATCCTGTTTAAAAAGTATAGGAAAGTGGGGAGCGGGGGCAAGAGGAAAGAGGCAAAAGGGGCAATAGATAATCAGTTTTTAATAACCAGATTTAGTATCACACCAGCTGCCATCTGGGGGCGCGAGCTTTGCGCCCCTAATCTAAGGTCGAAAAATAACAGGCTGATGGCTGAGAGCTTAACCCTATAAATTTTCTTCCACCAAAGCCTCAACCCGTCCTGTTTTGACCGCTTCCACCAAAGCGGCGTGATCTCGTTCTGTCTGCTCGGCATAAGCGATCGCAAATTCGCCCAGGGCTAGATCGAACTGATCTCCTTTTCCCAAATAACCGCTAATAGTGGCCGCGTCTCCAGATTTAGCGTGGGCGCGGGCTAAGGTCCAGCCACAGAACTCGGCGTAGCGTTGCAGTTGGACGGCCGACACTCCTTCGATGGGTAGGGAAAACTTCATATCCCGCAGTTGCCGTAAATAGAAGTTATTGCCCCGTCTTCCCTGGGTCCAGCCTAAAAATATGTCGCTAGAGGATTGCATCAATCTCTGGCCTGTAACCACCCGTTGTCCCTGATTTTCGTACTGGCTCTTGGCGGTATAGGGTTCAAGAACTGAAGGGCAAGCCTCCTTAACTTGTAGGATGAGGGGATGGTTATCTTCCGAGAAAAATAGGGCGATATAACATCTGGTGCCGACACTGCCAATGCCTACCACTTTCAGGGCAAAGTCCTCTAACCGGTAGCGATCAAACAGGACCCGGCGTTCCTCCGGCAGGGATTGGCGATAGTCTTCCAGACCCTCACGCACGAGAGTCTCCCAATCCGGTTCGTTGACATGGTAGAGAATGGGCGGCTGATCGACAAAGCGATTGCGTCCCGCGGTTTGGGTGACGATCTTGGGGTAGAGATGTTCGATGATGCGCTCGCGGGCTTTTGTCATCATCTGTTCCCGTATCTTCCGCGTCTTTTCGTCGGGAGCCATCTCGATCACCTGTTCTACTCCTATGCGCGTGTACCATACCTCTAAGGGACTGAGGCGAGAATATTCCCGCAGGTGTTCCCGATAGGAACGAGCGCAATCGATCGCCGCTGCCTTCGATTCTCGATCGGATAGATCGCTATCCCTGCCGGCGATGACAAAGCTGACCACTAGACGCTTGAGATCCCATTCCCAAGGTGCGGGTAGGGTTTCGTCGAAATCGTTAATATCGAAGACTAAATTGCGTTCGGGGGTGGCAAAAAATCCGAAGTTCAAGAGGTGGCAATCCCCGCAGGCCTGCACGATAATGTCGGTTTTGGGAGTGGTGGCCAGATCGTAGGCCATCAAAGCAGCGGAACCGCGCAGGAAGGTAAAGGGACTCCGCAACATCCGTCCGTAGCGGATAGGAATCAATTCCTGTAATCGCCCTCGATTTGATGCTTCGATGATCTCGATCGGCTCTCGACCAGCTGCGGGGGGTTGCCAGATAGCGTGGCGAGAACGCGGCAATCGCTCCCGGAGGGATTTACCGATCTGGATGCGTTCCTCCCGTGAACGGAATCGAGCTTGAGAGGGTGACCGGATCGGGGTTTCTATTTGGTGGTTCATAGCGACTTTTTCCCCTGAATGAGATTACATCCCTTGCTGTTAGTTGACATCCTCGCCGCCCTAAAAGTGCGGCGATTCCTAAACCTCACGATTTAAGTTTCTGCTTCCACCACCGTCGCATACCACAGTTAAAAAACCATGTACTGTCTTACACAGAGTCCACAGACTTTCGCCCCATTTCA
>NZ_JAPZRB010000641.1:0-2649 GCF_027531105.1 Microcystis sp. LE18-22.4A | reverse complement strand
ATTCCCAAATGCGTTTAACCGCTATGGGATAGAGAGGTGCGTAGTTCACCCAAGGAGAATCAATCTCTCGAAGTAAAAGTGAAAGGAATTTCTGAAATGGAATTCAGTCTGTCTATATTTGACTATACTTTTACTAACTATTACCTCACCCACTTTGACAGAAGGGAGTTATGGTCGGTTAAGCGTCAAAACATCGAGGCTTTTCCTTGATGCTGGCAATGTAAACTTTGATTAAGAGAAAGACTTCTAGCTCCGATCCGATGTTATATTAATAATTGAAGCTAAAGAAAAAAGCTTCCCTGACAGATCGACTGGCAAGGTTATAAAGGTCAAGTTCACAAAGGAGTAAACCCTGTTAAAGTTACATTCTGTCTCGATAACGACGATAACAGCGATCGACCTGAACGCTCATATTTCCTAGAGTAGAGAACAAGGGAGTTAGGCAATTGGAACTAGAGTCCAATGCGTCTCCAACCAGTCTCAAGTTGTGAGGGGAAATACCTGAGAATCGGTAAACTGATCGCTGTTATTGTTTGTCAACACAAGTAATTGATCATTGCAGTCGCTCTCCTTTGATGAGATAATAGAAAGTCTTCTGTTCAAAAGGATATCGATAGGATGCGACTCTCTCAACAGCTTTTTGTCACCCTCCGGGAAGACCCGGCCGAGGCGGAAATACCCAGTCATAAATGCTTGGTGCGTGCCGGTTACATTCGTCGCATTGGCAGCGGTATTTACGCCTATTTACCCCTGATGTGGCGGGTTTTGCAGAAAGTCTCCCAGATAGTCCGGGAAGAAATGAATAAAGCCGGCGCCCAAGAATGTTTACTTCCCCAACTGCAACCGGCGGAACTCTGGCAAGAATCAGGCCGTTGGGACACCTACACAAAAGCAGAAGGGATTATGTTTGCCCTGACGGACCGGCAAAACCGGGAGTTAGGATTAGGACCGACTCACGAAGAAGTAATTACTGCCGTCGCTCGTGATTTAATTCGTTCCTATCGACAATTACCGGTTAATTTATATCAGATTCAAACTAAATTTCGCGATGAAATTCGCCCTCGTTTTGGTTTAATGCGGGGACGAGAATTTATTATGAAAGATGCCTATTCTTTCAATCTCGACGAGGAATGTTTAAAGAAAACCTATCAAGCGATGGATATAGCTTACCGCAATATTTTCCGCCGTTGTGGGTTAGCTTTTCGGGCAGTAGAAGCCGATTCTGGAGCGATTGGCGGTTCCGCATCCCAAGAATTTATGGTCTTAGCTGATGCCGGAGAAGATGAGGTTTTATTTACCGCCGATGAAAAGTATGCGGCTAATGTGGAAAAAGCCGTTTCTTTGCCGGCAGATAAAGTGGCTTCTCCCTTTAAAAAGTTTGCTAAAAAAGAGACTCCTAACACCAACACTATCGAAAGTTTAGCTAAATTTCTCGATTGTTCTGCCACCGCTATCGTCAAAAATGTTCTCTACGAAGTGGTTTATGATAGCGGCATAACTGTTTTAGTTTTGGTGAGCATTCGGGGAGATCAAGAGGTTAACGAAGTTAAACTACAAAATGAATTAGTTAGACAGGCGAGCCGTTACAATGCTAAAACAATTTTGGCTTTAAAAATACCCGATGCTGCCGCTCAACAGAAATGGGCAACTAAACCTTTACCTTTAGGTTATATTGGTCCCGACTTAGAAGATAATTTGCTCAAAAAAGCCAGCGATATAGCTCCTAAGTTTTTACGCATAGCAGACAACACGGTGACAGACTTAGAAAACTTGATCACCGGTGCAAATGAAACGGGGTTTCATTTAGTGGGGGCGAATTGGGGTAAAGATTTTATCTTACCGGAATTAATCGTCGATCTACGCAAAGCCCAGGTAGGCGATCGAGCTATTCACGATCCTGATCAAACCTTGCAAAGTGCTAGAGGAATTGAAGTCGGTCATATCTTCCAATTGGGCTATAAATATTCTCAAGCCATGAATGCTTTTTATACTAATGAAGCGGGAGAATCTACCCCCATTTGTATGGGTTGTTATGGGATAGGAGTATCGCGTTTAGCCCAGGCAGCCGTAGAACAATCCTACGATAAAGATGGCATTATTTGGCCAGTAGCTATTGCCCCCTATCAAGCGATTGTGGTTATTCCTAATTTAGCTGATGCCGAGCAGGTAAAAACCGCCGAAAGTTTATACAATGAGTTAAATCAAGCCGGCATTGAAACCCTTTTAGATGACCGGAATGAACGTGCGGGAGTTAAGTTCAAAGATGCGGATTTAATTGGGATTCCCTATCGCATTGTCACGGGTAAATCTCTCAAATCGGGTAAGGTGGAATTAGTCGAAAGAGCCAGTAAAAAAGCGTCAGAAGTAGCAATTAATGAGGTGGTTTCCTATTTAAAAACTGCTATTTCAAAGGTAAATGCTTCTGATTAAGTGATTAAATATACAGATAATTTGCTTAATTTCTTGAAAAACTTCTAAAAAAGGAGCTTTTGAGATTACTATATTATCTTTCTAAGTACAGGACAAAAAATGTAAGGACTGGAGAAAAAGAGAAAAGTTAGGTAATGAAGGATTGAGAATAAGATGACGAAGGTGGTCTAAACCTAGCCGAAAGAGGCTTTTTGCTCGGCGACCATGTTTCTTGATAGG
>NZ_JAPZRB010000014.1:0-2894 GCF_027531105.1 Microcystis sp. LE18-22.4A | reverse complement strand
TCGGGTAAATTACCTAATTTTCAGGGAAAAAGTCCAGGGATTTTCCCCCCGACCACTCCCATATCTGGTACTTTTTGATTGACAAAAAGTCTAAAAGTCTTACCCAACAAGGTTTTTAGATTTATTCAGCTAACCCTAATTAAGGAAGTGCTGTCTGCGTGCTTGTGCCAAAACCTCTTATCAACAGGCCGAAGAAGATTTATAGTCATTTCAGATAAGTCTGATACACTCTAGACCGGTTAAACCCTTATGAACTCTGGCATTGATATTCTCAATCTTAATTGAAATGACTATATTCGAGTTCTCGGAGCATCAAGATAAACTAAGACGCATTTTAAGCGTTTATAGGTCAGTACGAATGCTACGATAGCGTTGGGCGAGGATGCGAAGTCGGTCCTTGAATTGATCAGAGAAAAGGAGTTTAAAGGATGAAAATGACTTATCTGGAAGCTACTGCCAAATTTTACAGCGAAGTAGCCCAAACTCCCGAAGTGGGGCTATGTTGTGTCCACAGCAGTCCTTTGCAACTACCCGGGTTAAAAATCCCTGCCATTATGCAAGAGATGAACTATGGTTGTGGCACGACGGTGCAGGCCAATGAATTAGGCAATTCTCCCAGGGTTTTGTATGTGGGTGTGGGTGGTGGTTTAGAAGCACTGCAATTCGCCTACTTTTCCCGTAGTCCGGGGGGAGTTATTGCGGTAGATCCAGTGCCGGAAATGCGTTGGGCAGCCCAAAGAAATCTCAGCGAAGCGCTGCTGGAAAATCCCTGGTTTAGTCTCGATTTTGTGGAAATTAGAGATGGTTCCGCCTTTGAATTGCCGGTGGAGGATGCCTCCGTCGATGTAGTGGCGCAGAATTGTCTTTTTAATATCTTTAAACCAGCCGATTTACAGTTAGCTTTACGGGAAGCTTTTCGCGTCTTAAAACCGGGAGGACGTTTACTGATGAGCGATCCGATCGCCACTCGTCCAATCCCCGAACATTTGCAAGAAGATCAGCGTTTACGAGCTATGTGTCTATCGGGGGCCTTAACCTACGATGATTATATTAAACAGTTGATCGATGCTGGTTTTGGTCAGGTAGAAATTCGGGACCGTCGTCCCTATCGTTTACTGGACTGTCAGAGTTATAATTTAGCCGATCCGCTCCTATTAGAAAGTTTGGATTCCGTTGCTTTTAAACTAGCTATTCCCGAAGATGGGGCCTGTATTTTTACGGGCAAAACTGCTATTTATACTGGTACGGAGGCAATTTTCGATGATGGTGCCGGGCATATTTTAGCCAAAGGATTGCCGGTGGCCGTCTGTGATAAAACTGCGGGCAACTTAGCTCGCTCCTCTCCCCAAGATATCCTCATCACCGAGTCCACTTGGCACTATAACGGAGGCGGTTGCTGTTAAAAAAGCAGCGTCGAGACAAGTTCGATCCCTCAGTTATCAGTTATCAGTTACCAGTTATCAGTTACCAGTTATCAGTTACCAGTTATCAGTTATCAGTTATCAGTTATCAGATGTGAGTTATCAGTTATCATTGATTAGTTATTGGTCACTGTTTACTGTTTACTAATTACTGTTTACCGTTTACTGTTCAATGTTTACCGTTTACCGTTCACTGTTTACTGTTTACTGTTTACTGATTACTGTTTACTGATTACTGTTTACTCTCCCATGACTCCTTTTGTTGAGAAACTAAAAACTCCTTTAACTAAGCAAAAAATCTCGGTTCTGCAAATTAATTTGGGGAAAAGATGTAACCTTGCCTGTAGCCATTGTCATGTGGAAGCTAGTCCAGGTCGTTCCGAAGAAATGACTCCAGAAGTGTGCGAACAAATTATCGAACTGATCGAAAGATTTCCCCAAATTAAAACCGTCGATCTGACCGGCGGCGCCCCGGAAATGCTCTACGGTTTTAAGCCGATTGTGGAAATCTCTAGAAAAGCTGGGAAACAGGTAATTGTGCGCTCGAATTTAACTATTTATTTCGAGAAAGGATTTACTGATATTCCTGAATATTGCGCTGGCCATCAGTTGCGGGTGGTGGCTTCTTTACCCTGTTATCTTGCCGATAATGTGGATAAAATGCGCGGTCTGGGAGTCTATGACCGATCAATCGCCGCTTTACAATGGTTAAACCGTCTCGGCTACGCTCAAGAGCCGAATTTGATTGTGGATTTAGTCTATAATCCCCAGATTCCTAAGTCAGATAATTTTTCTCTCACACCGGATCAGGTATCCCTGACACGGGATTACAAAAAGTTCTTGCAAGAACATTTTAATATTTCTTTTAACAATCTATTTACTATCACTAACCTACCCGTCGGAAGGACACGCTTCCATCTGGAACACCGGCAACTCTATCAACCCTATATTCAATTCCTCGAAGACCATTTTAATGGCGATACTGTCGAGCATTTGATGTGTCGTAATCAGCTTTCTATTGATTATTTGGGTAATATCTATGACTGCGATTTTAATCAGATGGAAGATCTGGTCGCTTGCACCGGTCAAGGCCAAAAATTAACCCTGCCAGATTTATTACAAGCGGGTACTTTAGAGCTAATTGCAGAGGTACAAACCGCTTCCTATTGCTACGGTTGCACTGCCGGCAGCGGTTCCAGTTGTGGGGGAGCTTTGATTTCAATCTGAACAAATGTACTGAATTGACACCGCGTCTCGGAAAATTTAGTACAAATGCTCGGACTAGCTCTCCCTGCTACCAACTCCGGTGCTGTCTTAACGAGTAATCTTAGATAGGGCTTGCTGAAAAAGTTTTTCGGTGGTGGCAGGGTGTGGGGTGTGGGGTGTGGGGTGTGGGGTGTGGGGTTTTATCGATTTTCAGGTGGTCAACTACCTAATTTTCAGGGAAAAAGTCCCGGAATTTTCCCCCCAATC
>NZ_JAPZRB010000069.1:0-5537 GCF_027531105.1 Microcystis sp. LE18-22.4A | reverse complement strand
TCAGGTGGTCAACTACCTAATTTTCAGGGAAAAAGTACCTGAATTTTCCCCCGATCCCCGCAATGGCTGGCACTTTTTGAGGGGAAAAAAGTCCAAAAGTCTTATCCAACAAGGTTTTTAGATTTATTCAGCAAACCCTAAATATCTTCTCGATTCAGAGAAGGATATTATTCAAGGACTTCTTCAATAGAATCCCCTGCTGCCAAAAATTCCATAACTGTTTGCACCGGAATTCGGGTTCCAGCTATAACAGGTCTTCCATTACAAATATCTGGATGGATATGGATACGACTTTCCATTAAGGTTTTGTTACCTCTTTGATGACCTTAAGTAAGCTTATTATAACCTTTCATAGTAACAGGTAAGGATGTTAGGTTTCCTTAAAATCTATCAGTGCAGCGGTAGGATTTGCATGAGGGAACGCACCCTACCAGATCTGCACTACGTTTTTGGAGTAGTGCCATTCTTTTGCTTGCTCCTCACGAAGACTGCCTTATTTTTTCGCTGAATCTCGAATAAGTCAATAGCCTCGAACAGGCCACTCAACTTTGCATATCCGTAGTTGCGTGGGTCAAAAGATGTCTGATTTGCTATGTGTCCGCCAATCTCTGCCAAATTCGACCAACCATCATCGTCTAGAGTGCTAGAAACAGCGCCCCTCAATAAACTGATTAATTTGGTGTCTTGCTTCAACTCTTTACCAGTTTTCTTCACACTTGCAGAAACTTTGGAAGTCTCCTCAGAATTTACTGCTTGATCAATAGTTTCTAGGTATAAAAATGTTGAACACGCATAAACAAAAGGCAATGGTGTTTTCTTCTCGCCAAATCCATAGACTTTTAAGCCATTTGTCAAAATTCGCATCACTAAAGGAGTAAAGTCACAATCGCTCGACACGATTGCAAAAGCATCCAACTGTTGTGTATACAGCAAATCCATTGCATCAATAATCATTGCAGCATCAGTAGCATTTTTGCCCTTCGTATAGTCGAACTGTTGGACGGGGCGAATAGCGTATTCATGCAAACACTCCTCCCAGGCTTTCAGCGCAGGACTTTTCCAGTTTCCGTAAGCCTTACGAATATTGGCAACTCCATACTTTGCAATTTCAGAGACGATCGCCTCAATTTTTGATGCAGGGGCGTTGTCTGCATCAATCAGCAGCGCAATTTTTGATTCTGATTGCCGCATATTGCTCCAGGTGTGCTGATCACTTTAATTTTTGAACTCGAACAGACACTCTTCAAGTATGCCCCAACCGATAACCTAAGCCATCTAACTATTAATTATACAGAAACTTTCCGAATAACCAGAGTAAGGATATGGGAAAACTTTCGGCATATCACCCCATTTTGTAGATTTCTGACAATCAGCCGAGATACAAAGAACTTTTCAGCGACCATAGCACCAATTATAATTCTTCGGGTAACTGAGCAGACTAACTAAAAGTGGCGATGGCGGAGCAAATTCTTTCTCTACTCTTGTACCTAATTCTCATTTTAACGGCTTTTTGGTTTATTAGCCCCCAAAAAAAGCCCCGTAGTCATCCCGCCTATCATCTTGCTTGTTTGCTGGAAGATGCTCCTGAAAGCTCTTTAAATGGTCAATTTTGTCCCCTGGCTACTCCCTTGGCTACCCCGATCGCCTGTACTGTTCCGCAGGTGTGGCGCAGTGTATATAGGCAGTCTCTGGCAAAACCGGATATTAATTATTGGCAATGGCGCGGTATGCCCGAAAATGAGCAGTTTTGTCGGGAATTAGGGGAATTATTGCGGTTAAATCCAGCTAGAGGTTACGCTAAGGAAATTCTGGAAAGTCTGGCCTTGGGTCAAGATCCTTTTTATCATCTCTACTGGGATCTAAAAGCGATCGCTAATGGTAACTTTAACACTATTGGCACTAATAAACTAGCTGAGGGCAGATTTGCCAGGCGAGATTTGCGAACTCATCAGCAGATGCGGAGGGATTTTCGTCAATGGCATTTACAAGCTTGTGAACAGTTGGGAAAAGAGCGGGTTAAAGCGGTTTATCGGCGGTGTTATGGGTCAGATTGGTCATTAATCGCCCAAATTCTCTATCCTTCGCCCCGTTCCTTGGCCGTGATGATTATAGAGTCGGCTAATCCCGTTTGGTGGCGAGTTTTGGGGATTACTCCTTTTACCACGACTAGCCGGATTGAGAATAATTATAAAACTCTCTTGTGTTATTGGCATCCCGATCGCAATTCCCATCCCAATGCGACAGAAATCACTGCCCATCTTAATCGCGCCTACGATTGTTATCAAAGTTTTCAGGAGATGAGTAGTCAAGATAATGCACCTTTGTGGACGAAAATCCGTCGCTGGATTCCTTAGACTTGACTCTAGTTTTTCCCTTGACTTTTTCCTTAACGAAAGAATGTTAGTCTAGGAACAATTTAAGACCACGCTTGCACTCTCAGGGTAATGAATCTAGTGCTTTTAAACAATCGCTACCAAATTGTTAGTACCCTTGCTAGGGGGGGATTTGGGGAAACTTATATCGCCATCGATACGAATATGCCTTCTCAACGGCGCTGTGTGATTAAAAAATTGCAGCCGGCTATTCAAAGTGAGGAGATGCCAGAATGGTTAAAAGAACGTTTTCAGAAAGAAGCAAGCGTTTTAGAGGAATTGGGGGAACAAAATCGCCAAATACCCCGTTTATACGGTTATTTTGCCCAAGATAATCACTTCTATCTGGTGCAGGAATGGATTGAAGGGGAGACACTAACCCAAAAACAGCAACGACAGGGAAAATTATCCTCCTCGGTAGTGCGGACGATTTTAGAGAATTTACTGCCTGTTCTCGATTTTATTCACAGTCGCCGCATTATTCACCGGGATGTGAAACCCGATAATATTATCTTAAGAAATAGTGATAATTTGCCCGTTTTAATCGATTTTGGGGTAATGAAAGAGGCAGTGGCCACCTTACTCGATCCTACGGGAAAAAGTGCCTATTCGATCGCCCTTGGCACCCCCGGTTATATGGCTTCGGAACAGGCTGCCGGGAGACCGGTTTTTTCTAGTGACCTTTACAGCCTAGGCTTAACGGCGATTTTTTTATTAACGGGAAAAACTCCCCAATATCTAGAAACTGACTCGCGCACGGGGGAAATTCTCTGGCGACAGGAGGCAGAAAATGTTAATCCTAATTTAGCTATGGTAATCGATCGAGCGATCCGTTTTCATCCCCGGGATCGGTTTGCTACTGCCAGGGAAATGTTGGCAGCTTTAGGAGAAATATCCCCCGATTTGTCCACCCAACCGACTATCGCGGTTTCTCCCCATAGTCCCCGATTAAAGTCCTCTACACCCCCAAAACCAACCGTCTCCCCCACTGTGGTTATTCAACCCAATTCCGGAAAAAAAAAGAATCCTTGGCTGTCGATTTTGCTGATTTTTGCGGTGACAATTGGGGCTTTTGCCCTAGGATATCGGGGATTTATGGCTCTTTTACCCAAAAATGAGGAAATAGAACCATTACCAACCCCCGAACCTTCTCCTAGTCCTGAAATCATTCCTCCTCCCTCCCAAGATTTTCCCCCTATCCGACGACCTTCTCGTCAACGGACTCCCATTTATTCCCCGACTCCTACCCCATCCCCGACTCCTACCCCAGAGGTGATTCCTAGTCCAGAAGCGACTCCAGAATTAACTCCTAGTCCCACCCCAGAAGAAGTAATTCCTATTCCTGTTCCCCTTCCTGAAACGGAGCCAAGTCCTCAAGTTTCTCCCCTTCCTTCTCCTTCTCCTTCTCCTTCTCCTTCTCCTGTTCCAGAGGTGATTAATCCCCCGGTTAATGAGGATAAAATTGAACCGATCGCTCCTCCTGTTTTATCACCTTCTCCTCCTGAAGAAAATAGTAATCAATAGACTGCTTGCAGAAGTCGGAAAGGGGAAGATGATAATTTTCTCTTAAACCTTTGCCCTTTTCCCTACAATGAAAGAGAGCTACTGTTTATGCTTAATTCTTCTGATTCTATCTGCTCTGCCAGTTGACGCAGTAGATCAAAAATGCTAGTTAAGGTTTCCTCCGGTAATTTAGCCCTATTCAATTATTTCTATTATCCCCAGTCTATCTTCTGGTTGGTGCGAGGTAATCCTGTTTAATTTAGTTTGCGATCGAGTTGAAGCGCAGTCAAGGGAGAAGGCAAAGGCGAATACGACATACTGCGCCACAATATCTCACGGAATGAGGATAGTTCGCCTGAGAAGGAGTAAAAAAACAGGGGAAAACACCTGAGACTCTTTGCTCTGTGAATCGCTAATCGGGGAAAGGAATGTAAAGATTTATTAAATTATAGCTTTTGATACAGTTGTGGGGGGGGAGTGTGTATCATTCTGCCATCTCCTTTTAGTCTTGGGTTGGGCTGTTGCTTGACCTGGATGTGGGGGGGGGCGATCGCCTGACATTTTGGGAAATTTACCAAATTCTTTGAACGGGGTAACGGTCAAATATTTCATCAACGCTCAGAATAGGCATAATTTCGGTTATTGATTGGGATATTAAAAGTCGATCAAAGGGGTCTTTATGATAGTGGATAAGGGTTGCTAGTGTCCAGATATGAGCTAGATCAATAGAAAGTATTTCTAGATTATTAATGGTTATTTGATTTTTAATTAATTCCTGTAAAGATGGGTTAAGTTGTAATTTTCCCAGTTGCAGTTTTATTTGCATTTCCCAGACACTAGCAACGCTTAAAAATAAGCGATTATTTCGATCAAATAACAAATCTTGCCCGGTTAGTGATAGTTTTTCTGAGTTAATTGACCACCAAATAAAGCTATGGGTATCTAATAAAAGTTGCATGGGTTAAGTTGGCGGCAAGAGTTCATCGGTTAGGGGTTCGTTAAAGTCATCGCTGATCCAGCCTTGACCTTGATATAATCCCGCAATTCTACCTGTTGGGGTTATTTGGGTTTGATGGTGTTGATTGACTATAGATTCCAAAAAATCGAGAATTTCTTGTTGTTGTTGGACAGGTAATGTCTGAAGGGTTTGCAACAAAGGAGAATTGGTATCTAGGCCAGCATTGTTCATCACGATTTGATTTGAGGATTTTGGGGGAATACCTCAAGGATAGCATGGGTTTTCAGAGGTGAGGGGACAAGTTACGGATGCTGCGATTGCACTACTGAAGTCGGATCGGGTTTCTCTGTCTCGTCTTCTGGGGATTGTTTATTCTGGTTCTGGGTTTTCTTGATAGAGATTGGGAGGGAAATGTAAAGATTTGTAAAATATTTATTAAATTGTAGCTTAGAATACAGTTTTAGTGCGGTAGTGTGTGTTGTTTTGCTGTCCGTTCTTGGCGTTGGGTTGGGCTGTTGTTTGACCTGAGATATGAGATTTGCGATCGCACTAGCTGACACGACTTATCGAAAATTTGGGTTAAAACCCCGTCCTTTTAGGACGGCTTTAAGCTACAATGGAAAAAGCGATAACCAAGCTAAAAACTGAACCTTGACAACAGATAGTAGGGGGTTTTGTTCAGAAAAGAATTCAAATTCGGCCTT
>NZ_JAPZRB010000330.1:0-2073 GCF_027531105.1 Microcystis sp. LE18-22.4A | reverse complement strand
TAATTCTTGGGCTGCCCATTTCTCCATTTTTTTGCTTACCTCCACCTTAATTCCTTCTTTCAAAACTATACCTATCAATCGTTTCCCCTTTTTTTAAGTTTCTTCTCTTTTTGTTAAGAAAGATCCGACTAATGGATAGCTTGATAAGGGGGGTGCCGATAGGCGGGGGGATCCGCCTTGATAAGGGGGGAATCTGACAATTTTTAACACCTACCTAATTTAACAAAAAAAAGTGGGGGTGTTAGCTGGACTAACATCCCCCAAAATGAAAATTTTCGGGAAAAATTGCCTAATAGCGAAAAAACTGGATTATAATAAGGTCTTTACTCAAGATTTTTGCTAACCGCTAACTGCCATAAAACCCAATCAAGACCCCTGTTTATCGAGAGAAAAACCAATGGTAGCCACTTTAAAAGGACGAGATGTTTTAAGAATAACCGACATGAGTAGCGAAGAAATCAGCGCCCTACTCAATCTATCGGCACAGCTTAAAGCTGGCACTCTTAACCCTAGCTGCAAAAAAGTCTTGGGATTGCTATTTTATAAAGCTTCCACCCGGACGCGGGTTTCCTTTACCGTCGCCATGTACCAGTTAGGGGGACAGGTGATCGATCTTAATCCCAGTGTAACCCAAGTGGGGCGCGGGGAACCCTTAGCAGATACAGCCCGGGTACTCGATCGCTATCTCGATATTCTCGCGGTTCGCACCTTTAAACAAGAGGATTTAGAAGCTTTTGCCAATTACTCGCGCATCCCGATTATCAACGCTTTAACGGATTTAGAACATCCCTGCCAGATATTAGCCGATTTACAGACTATCCAAGAGACTTTTCAGACTTTACGGGGAATTAACCTCACCTATGTGGGGGATGGCAATAATGTCGCTAATTCTCTCCTCTTGGGTGGTGCTTTGATGGGGTTAAATGTGCGAGTTGCCTCCCCCGCAAACTATCAACCCGATGGGGAAATTGTCGCCAGCGCCCAGGCTATTGGCGAGAAAACCGGTAGTAAAATCTTAATTACCGACGATCCCGTTACGGCCGTAAAAGACTCTCAGGTGGTCTATACTGATGTCTGGGCGAGTATGGGACAGGAAAGCCTCGCTGATGCCCGAATTCCCGTTTTTCAGCCCTACCAAGTCAATGAACAGCTAATGAGTCACGCTGACAAAGACGCGATTATTCTCCATTGTTTACCTGCTCACCGCGGCGAAGAAATTACCGACGGGGCGATCGAGGGTGTACAATCAAAAGTCTGGGAGCAAGCGGAAAATCGGATGCACGCCCAAAAAGCTTTAATGGTGAGTTTATTGGGATTAATCTAGCTCCAGATGCTCAGTTACCTAAAATAATTATTAAACTACATAATCTATCGTCACCGGCTCTGTCCGACACTGGAAGTTAACGCTAGGATTGATGGTAAGAGCAATCATCAGGGCAGCCTCCACACAAACTATATGTCAGACACCTCCGCAGTTAAAAAATATCTCGCCCATTGGTTTCAATTGGGAAAAAAAGTTATTTGTCCCAAAAACCAAGCTATGCTATTTCCGCTGCCAATTTTCAATGCTGATCGCTATTCGTCGGAGTTTGAAGATTGTTGGCAAAAAATTCTTGATCCTCAAAGTGGCGATTGTTACCTAGAAGGTACTCAACAAACTATCCGAGACTTACTTTCCCCTCAATGGGAATTTCATCCCTGCGCTCGTTGTACTATACCCGTACCAATTGAAGTGGTGGGACAATCGAGTTTATCCTGTCCCTGCCATGATTTGAGTAATTGGCCCAATTTAGAATTACCCCTACCCCATTTACCTGTCAATAGTCAAGAAAATCTCGATCGCATCCGGCAAAGATTGCTAAAAAATTCTCACCCACATTAACCGGACAAAAAGAGACGTTAGGGGTAACGTCTCGACAAAAGGGTTGAGATTTAGGGTCTGCTGAATAAATCTAAAAACCTTGTTGGATAAGACTTTTAGACTTTTTTTTCCTCAAAAAGTGCCAGCCGTTGCGGGGATCGGGGGGAAAATTCAGGTACTTTTTCCCTGAAAATTAGGTAATTGACTACCTC
>NZ_JAPZRB010000539.1:0-6461 GCF_027531105.1 Microcystis sp. LE18-22.4A | reverse complement strand
GCCAAGCTTTTCTGGTCGGAACCCCCTAAGCCGAGTTTTCAAGGTGCTGCGCCGTCCACTTGGTTTTCGAGACTGGCCTTTTAATTCTAACGTAAAGCCAACCTAGAACGGCGGGGTTTCAGACCCAAAATTTCCGATGAACAAGCTGATAGAAATTCGATGTCCCAACTGTGGCAGCGTAGCTCAAAGGCTCTTGAGCGATCGCCTACCCGCAGGATATAAGTGTCCGGCCCGGCAGGTTGCTCAGACGGAATGCCCAGTGTGTGATTATTTCATCGCCATGTGTTGGCAAAACGGCGCTGTGCTGGAGGCCTATGCTCCCGGCACTCAGGGGAACACAGCCGCCGCTACTCCGCCCCAGCCCCAACCAGCGAGCGCCCATTGGCCCTGGTCATCTCTGTTGACAGTGGCACTCAGCCCACAAGAGTCTAGGAAATTGCTATCGGGACAACCCTAGTCAACTTTTGCGTTTATACCAGTTCTTTAATTTAACAACACCATCCAACTCCTATGCTACAAGCTCAAGAAATTATGACCCAAAACGTTGTCACCATTCGTGGTTCGGCAACGGTTGCCGATGCCGTGAAATTGATGAAAGAAAAAAAACTGCGGGGGTTGATTGTCGAACCGCGCCATGAACAGGACCCTTATGGAATTGTCACCGAAACCGACATCGTTTACAAAGTGGCGGCCTTTGGCCACGATCCTAAAACTATGCGGGTCTATGAAATTATGGCCAAGCCCTGTGTGGTCGTCAATCCCGAACTGGGGGTGGAATATGTGGCTCGGTTATTTGCTCAAACCCGCATTCGCCGCGCACCGGTGATTCAGGGCAAAACTTTGCTGGGCATTATTTCTGTCAGTGATATTCTCTTCAAGAGCGATTTTGTCGAAAAGCCCAAGCGGTTGTTCATTGAAGATGAAATTGAAGCAGCCCGGGAAGACGCGCGGGCAATTTGTGCGGCCAAGGGTGAAATCTCTCCCGATTGCGCCGCAGCCTGGGATGTGGTGGAGGAACTCCAGGCCGAAGCCTCCCATCAACGGGTCAAAAAACAGGGGAGTAACTCACTTCAGTCCTACTGCGAAGCCAATCCTGATGCCTTAGAGTGCCGCATTTATGAGGATTAAATCCTGGCGGGTTTTGGGAGAATCGATCGCCTTGAGGATTTCGCCGATCGGTTTCCCCGCGCGATCGAGTTCTCGAACATTCTCCACCTTTTCGGATGCGATATAGATCGATCGCTTGCGCTTACCGAATTCGACTTGATCGGGGGTCTGTGGGTACATACACCCCTAATTCCCCTGAGAGGAGATAATCAAGAAAAGTCTTGGCGATCACGGATAGTTTTTTATCCTTGGGATAAACCACATACCAATGGCGTTGGATGGGAAAATCTTCCACGTCAAGGATGGTAAATTCCCCATGAGGATTATCTAAATTTAAGACGTGCTGAGACAGAACCGAAATTCCTAAACCACCGGCGACCGCTTGTTTAATGGCTTCATTATTGCCGATTTCCAAACGCAAAGATACAGTGATGCCATGGTCGAGAAAAATTTGCTGTACTGCCCGTCTAATTCCCGATCCCATTTCCCGCATAATAAAAGGTTCCCCTTGCAGCCGTTTAATCGGAATTTTTTTCTGTCCCGCTAGGGGGTGATCTTTGCGAGCAATTACCACAAGGGGGTTTTCCAGAAACGGTTGAATCTCCAGGTTTAGATCTTCGGGGGGTTCGCTTAAAATATATAGGTCATCAACATTATTGATTATCCTTGCTTCTAGATCTTGGTGATTGGTCAATTCTAGGGACACATCTACCCCTTGGTACTGTTGACAAAAAGGACCTAGGATTTGAGGGATTAAATATTGGGCTGTGGATACCGCCGCTAAACGCAGTTTACCCTGTTTAATGCCCTTGATATCGGCGATCGCCATCTCAAAGTTATCAAGATCCTTGAGGACTGCCTGACAGGTTACTAATAAACTGCGTCCGGCCTCGGTTAAATACAAACGTTTGCCTATCTGTTCGAATAAGGGCAGACCCACTGCTTTAGTCAGTTGTTTCATCTGGGTAGAAACCGTGGGTTGGGTGATCGATAGTTCTTCAGCAGCCCTGGTGAAACTGCCATGACGAGCGGTCGCTTCAAAGACGATCAGTTGATGTAAAGTGGCTTGAATCAAGAGAGGCCTCTAGAGAGCTACACTTCTGTTACTGCCTTGAGGAGCTTTGCTAAACAGAAGCAGGAATGGAGGGGAACGAGTGAAAACCTCCCCACACCGCTTACATCATAGGTTTAAATCAATACTTTTGTAAAGATATATCGATTCAAACTCAATTTACAAAAATTTGCTTGTCAAGATATCCGTTCTAGTATAGATTTATAACAATCGATCTTTAAAAACCATAAAGTTTTGTCTATCAAGGCTGGTCTGTCAACCGCCGGCTTTGTTGTGGCAAAAAATCCTTTGCTCAGTTGGATTCTCATGCAAATAACCAATCGTACTCATTTTGACAATTTGCGGGGCGATATCTTCGGTGGTGTAACAGCTGCCATCGTTTATCACCCTCTAGCTCTCGCCTTCGGGGTAGCTTCTGGGACAGGGGCGATCGGGGCCAGTTTAACCGCCAAAAATCCCGAATTAGGCTTACCTGCGGACTTGACGCTGTCCAAAGTTCTGCCCGCAACAGGTTTGCTTAAGGGGTAAAGAGCCTTACTCTTACTCTCTTTCAGCTTTTGAAGGTTGATTTAGTTCGTTTATATTCAATACTCCTCATCAGGGGAGGCTTAAGGAGGTATTCGTGGATTTTTTCTCATTGTTTGTCATGGACTTTATCCAGCAGTTGCAGTCCCCAACACTGGCCTTTTTGATTGGTGGGATGATCATTGCTGCTCTCGGGAGTGAATTGGTCATTCCAGAGTCGATTTGTACGATCATCGTCTTCATGCTGCTGACCAAAATCGGTCTGACCGGCGGGATTGCCATCCGCAATTCCAACCTGACGGAAATGGTATTACCAATGATCTTTGCCGTAATAGTAGGGATTATTGTGGTCTTCGTCGCGCGCTATACCTTAGCCAATCTGCCCAAGGTGAAAGTGGTCGATGCGATCGCAACTGGGGGGTTATTTGGAGCCGTGAGTGGCTCGACTATGGCAGCCGGTCTGACGGTACTCGAAGAACAAAAGATCCCCTACGAGGCCTGGGCTGGCGCACTCTATCCTTTTATGGATATCCCGGCGCTGGTAACGGCGATCGTGGTGGCTAACATTTATCTTAACAAGAAGAAAAACAAAGAAGCGGCCTACGACCGCGAGTCTTTTAGCAAGCAGCCGGTGGCGGCCGGGGATTATTCCGATCAGCAGGATTATCCCAGCAGTCGGCAGGAGTATCTCAGCCAGCAGCAGCCGGCGGATAATCGGGTCAAGATCTGGCCGATCATTGAGGAAAGCCTTCGCGGACCGGCCCTATCGGCCATGTTATTAGGTTTGGCTTTGGGCATATTCACCCAGCCGGAAAGTGTCTATAAAAGCTTCTACGATCCCCTCTTTCGCGGCTTGCTTTCGATCTTGATGCTGGTCATGGGGATGGAGGCTTGGTCAAGGGTTGGTGAACTGCGTAAGGTGGCCCAGTGGTATGTTGTCTATAGCGTCCTAGCACCGTTTGTACATGGGCTAATCGCCTTCGGTCTCGGCATGATTGCCCACTACGCCACCGGGTTCAGTTGGGGCGGTGTCGTGGTTCTGGCCGTCATCGCTTCCTCTAGTTCCGACATCTCCGGGCCGCCCACGTTGCGGGCCGGTATCCCGTCGGCTAATCCCTCCGCCTATATAGGTGCGTCCACGGCCATCGGTACACCAGTAGCGATCGGCTTGTGCATACCCTTCTTCCTTGGTCTCGCCCAGGCCCTCAGCGGCGGCTAGGATTGTGGTCTGTCGGCGTTCCCTTGACTGGGCCTACCAAGCAGATAAATGTACACATTTAAGGAGATAATCAACATGGCCAAACCAGCCAAAAAGCTCGTCATCGTCACAGAAAAGATTTTGTTGAAAAAAGTCGCCAAGATCATCGAAGAATGCGGGGCGAGTGGTTACACGGTGATGGATACTGGCGGTAAAGGCAGTCGCAACGTGCGCTCGTCGGGACAACCCCACGTTTCCGAAACCGACAGTAATGTTAAGTTCGAGATACTTACCCCCGATCGAATTATGGCCCAAAATATTGCCAAGCAGGTTGCCGAGCAGTTTTTCCTCAATTTTGCGGGCATGATCTATCTCTGTGATGCGGAGGTTCTGTACGGACAGAGTTTCTGTGGACCAGAGGGCTGTGATATCTAGCCGGACCATGACTCCGGCACTCTAGGGCCACCGCATCCCCAGCTTGACTGTCCTTGAGCGGTGGCCCTTTTTCATATCCCCCAGTTTTATGACCACCTAGGGCTTGCTGAATAAATCTAAAAACCTTGTTGGATAAGGCTTTTAGGCTTTTTTCCCTCAAAAAGTGCTGACCATTGGAGTGATTGGGGGTAAAATCCCTGGACTTTTTCCCTGAAAATTAGGTAACTGACTACCTCAAAATCGGTAAAACCCTACACCCTACACCCCACACCCCACACCCTGCCCCCACGAAAAACTTTTTCAGCAGACCCTACCTAAAACCTTTAACCCTCATCCCTTTAAACTCATGATTTTGTCCCCTATTCTGCCTCCTTTGATTGGGGAGATAACCGCTCCCATGACTCCGATACCCTTGCTCGCGACGGTTGTGGCCGAGGATTCACCGATTATTCTCTCCGGCGTATTGCTGACGCTGGTGGTGATTTATCTGGCCAGCAAGCTCGGCGCAGAGGCCGCCCGACGATTGGATTTTCCTCCCGTACTGGGAGAACTGGTCGCCGGTGTGATTGTCGGCGTTTCGGCCTTGCATCTGCTCATCTTTCCCGAAGGGGGACTATCGGCCTCCGACTCGCTGATTATGACGGTACTGCAAGGATTGAATCAATTGGCCCCGGCTGCCGTAGACCGGATCTTTGAGTCCCAAGGTGAAGTGATTTCGGTTCTAGCTGAAATCGGTGTGATTATTCTGCTGTTTGAAATTGGCCTGGAATCGGATCTGCGGCAACTCAAGGAAGTGGGAATTCAAGCCACGGTTGTGGCCTGTGTGGGGGTTGCGGCACCTTTTGCGGCGGGTACGGCCGGGTTAATGCTCGTCTTTCATGTGGCGGCTATCCCGGCGATTTTTGCAGGGGCTGCCTTGACAGCAACCAGTATCGGTATTACCTCGAAGGTGTTGTCCGAGTTAGGTCAACTCAAATCCAAAGAAGGGCAAATTATTGTCGGTGCAGCGGTGATCGATGATGTCCTTGGTATTATTGTTCTGGCTGTGGTCGCTAGTTTAGCCAAAACCGGTGAGATTGATGTGACCAATGTTATTTATCTGATTGTCAGCGCTACGGCCTTTTTGATCGGATCAATTTTGTTGGGAGGTATTTTTAACAAAAGTTTTGTGGCGATCGTGGAGCGGCTGAAAACGCGGGGAAATATTGTTATTCCCGCATTTGTCTTCGCTTTCTTTATGGCATTTTTAGGCAATGCTATTCATCTGGAAGCGATTTTAGGGGCCTTTGCTGCGGGTTTGGTGCTTGATGAAACTGATACCCGGAACGAGTTGGATGAGTTAATTAAACCGATCGCCGATTTGCTTGTACCAATTTTCTTTGTGACGGTGGGAGCGCGTGCTGATCTCGGTGTTTTAAACCCAACGGTACCGGAGAATCGGGCCGGACTTTTGATCGCTGTCTTTTTGATGGTTGTGGCGATCATCGGTAAACTGGTGACAGGCTGGGCAGTTTTTGGCATATCTGGAATCAATCGCCTCGCCATCGGTGTGGGTATGATTCCCCGGGGTGAGGTGGGTCTAGTTTTTGCTGGGATTGGTTCGGCCAGCGGAATTTTGGATAAGCCTTTGGAGGTGTCGATTATTATTATGGTAATCTTGACGACTTTCCTGGCCCCTCCCTTCCTCCGAATCGCTTTTGGTAAGACGGAAGCTGTTCCCGAAACCCTAGAAAGCAAGGATTCGGCTAATCCTATTCCTTAATTTTGCGGGTAAAATCTGATTTTTTAGACGAGGCTGAAGCATTTTCAGCCTTTTTACAAATCTATGCTAAGGATCACCGGAGCGATCGAGGTAAGATTTGAGAGTATCTAATCTTTTTCCTATGTTCGAGCAGACATTTAAGAATATCGACGATATTCTCCGAAAAGAGGCGGGATGCGCGACGGAGTTGGATTACGCAGAACAGATTTCCTAGATTCTCTTTTTGGCTCTTCGGTTTGTGTTATGCAATGGAGGGGGGTTATAAGGGATGGAACCCTTATATAGAAAAGCATTTGGCGATTTTTGTCAATTATTTTTGATCTAGAGCGAACTAATCAATTAAGTCTCTTGCCAGATAAGGA
>NZ_JAPZRB010000467.1:0-6074 GCF_027531105.1 Microcystis sp. LE18-22.4A | reverse complement strand
AGTGATCAGGGGTAAATTCAGGGACTTTTTCCCTGAAAATTAGGTAATTGACCCCCTCAAAATCGGTAAAACCCCACACCCCACACCCCACACCCTACACCCTGCCCCTAGGAAAAACTTTTTCAGCAGACCCTACTTATTAAGTTGTCAAATTAGCGAGCAGTGTTTGCACCCATTCTTGAGCGAGTTCTTCCACGTTGCCATTACTGTCGAGATGGCTAAGAATATATTTTTGTCGTTGGTGAGCTAATTCAGCGAGACTACCGATATAAACAAAACTTTTTGGTAAACGATCATTCTCAAAGGAATATTGACCGACGTGGTTGGCTTCGATCTGCTGACGATCAATCCAGAATCCCCATCCTTGCGGTGCGGCATTCAGTTCCGAGAGAAATTCTAAGGTCTTCATTGGCGTACTCCTTAGCGGGAATTATCTTGTTTATAACCGCAGAAAGTGGGCATTTTCCTCCGTCGATCATCGAAAACATAAACAAGCAAAAATGTCTGTATATTTGGTTACTAAATTAAGACAGATTTGCCCTGGATGCGGCCCGGGGAAAAGCCGGTCAAAAACTAACCCATCAGGATCACCGTATCGATGACGTGGATCACACCATTATCCGCCTCGATATTACCCGCGACCACCGTGGCATTTTTCACCTCAAAACCTTCGCTACAATCAATGGGAATCGGTGAACCCTCTAGAGAAGTCACTACAGCCAATTTCGCCAAATCTTCCTGCATATATTTGCCCGCAACGACGTGATAGGTGAGAATTCGGGTTAATTGGGGGATATTCTGCACTAGGGTTGTAATCGTCCCGGGGGGCAATTTGGCAAAAGCTTCATCGGTGGGGGCAAAAACCGTGAAGGGGCCGGGACTTTTTAGGGCATCCACAAGATTAGCGGCTTGTACCGCCGTCACTAGAGTTTTAAAATTATCGGCACTGACCGCAATATCGACAATATCTGCCATAAACTTGACTCGATCCTGAAAAAAATCATCTATTTCAGATTTTAAACTTAATCTTGTCCCAAAGATCGTTCTAGGGAAGTGGTGTGGGGTGTGGGGTGTGGGGTGTGGGGTGTAGGGTGTGGGGTGTGGGAAGAACAAATAAAAATAATCTCCTGAATACTGACTCCTGACTCCTGACTCCTGACTCCTGACTCCTGAATACTGACTCCTGACTCCTGACTTCTAACCCAATTTTGGACAAAGATAAGCAAAAATTATTTATTGACTCCACAAACTTGAGAATATTTAAATTAACATTTCGCAATATTTACAAATTCTTAAGAATTAATTGAGAAAGATTTTTATTTAACAACGATGTTACAATGGTTACAGCGATTTTACTGAATTTCATAATGGGTTATTCTGTGCTTTTTTGGGTAGCAATGGTTGAAACCCTTGCCACATCTACAAGGTGATCCTAACTAAGACGGTTAAATCAGTCAATTTCACCCATAACGATGATCTTTTTTTTGTGTAGTTTTATTGCAAAAAAAAAGTTTTTTTGACAAAAAACACAAAGTGTGATATATGCGCCAACCTAGTTCTGGCTGCGAGTAATTATTGCAGAGTTAGGTTAAAATCAGGGGATTTCCTGTTTCCAAGTCAAGAAATACAGAAAAGCAGCAATTCGATCGAGAAATCGATCAAAACAGCCTAGACTAGAAAAAGAATCCTCTATCCTGACAGCTATCCTGTGGAGATTACTTTTTTAGGAACCAGTTCTGGGGTTCCCACTCGTTCCCGTAATGTCTCTAGTATCGCCCTTCGTTTGCCGCAACGGGCGGAAATATGGCTGTTTGACTGTGGAGAAGGAACTCAACACCAGTTACTGCGTAGCGACCTGAAAAGTTCCCAAATCCGACGCATTTTTATCACCCATATGCACGGGGATCATATCTTTGGTTTAATGGGATTGTTAGCCAGTATCGGATTAGCCGGTTCTGCTCAGGATATTGATATCTACGGACCCCCCGGACTAGGGGACTATCTGCGTGCTTGTGCTAAGTATTCCTATACTAATTTGGCTAATCGGGTGCGTGTCCATCCCGTTTCCCCCGGCATACTCTACGAAGATGAAGAATTTACCGTCTCCTGTCAGCTATTAAAACATCGTATTCCCGCCCACGGTTATCGCATCGCCGAAAAAGACCGTCCGGGACGTTTTGATGTGGAAAAAGCCAACGCTTTGGGTATTCCCCCCGGACCAATTTACGGCAAGCTGAAAAAAGGGGAAACTGTCACCCTCGCCGATGGCAGCAAAATTCGCGGTCAGTCCCTCTGCGGAGAAACGGAAATCGGCCGTAAAATTGCCTATTGTACCGATACTATTTTCTGTGAAGGCTCGATCGAATTGGCACAGAATGCAGATGTGCTAATTCATGAGGCGACTTTTGCTCACCAAGATGCCGGGTTAGCCTTTGAAAGTGTTCACTCCACTTCAACGATGGCAGCCCAAGTGGCCTTGGCAGCCCAGGTAAAATTGTTATTAATGACCCATTTTAGTCCCCGTTATCTACCGGGTAATTCTCTGGATATTTCCAATCTGTTAGAGGAAGCGCGGGCGATTTTTCCTAACACTAAATTAGCCTACGATTTCCTCACCTACGAAGTCCCCCGCAACCGTCAAGAAATGGCCTTAGGAGTTAAATAATTATGCCAGCAGCAGTAGAAGAAAAAAGCATGGTTCCCACGGTTTTAGTGGGTATTGGTGGCACGGGTAACGAAATTTTATCGCGATTGCGTCGCTTAATCGAGGAAAGTTATGGCAGTTTGAGTAATTTTCCGATTGTCAGCTTTTTGGTGGTTGACACGGATAAGGATTATAAAATCAGTAATCCTGAAGCTGCTGGCAGTGCTTTTAAAGATAACGAAAAACACTGGGCCCGGGTGAGTGGAAAACAGGTACAGGAGATGGTATCTGACATGGATAGATATCCCTGGATTAATAGTTGGTTTCCCCCGGAATTAGAGAGAAATATTACTTCCCTAGAAGCGGGAGCGGGACAAATTCGCGCCTGTGGTCGTTTTGCTTTATTTTGTAATTATCATGAGATTCAAAGGAAATTTCTGGACGCAGTGAGACGGGTAAAAGGACAAGAAAACTTTATGCTCGATCGCTATGGAATTAAAGTTAGCAATAGTGCTATTAATGTCTTTACCACGGGGTCTTTAAACGGTGGTACGGGTAGCGGAATGTTAATCGATATAGGTTACTGTATTCGTAATTGGTTGCGAGGGGAAAGTAGTCCTTTGAGTACGGCAATTGTTCCCACTCCTGAAGCATTTGCGGGGATTAGTGTCGGCGATCGAGTTTTGGCTAATGGTTACGCTGCCCTGATGGAATTAAATTACTTTTCTGACTACAGAACCGAATATCATCAACAGTTTAGCAGCGGTTTAGTCGATGAAGTGGTTAGTAAATTACCACCCTTTGATTTTACCTATTTAGTGGGGACAAAAAACGGCGAAGGTGATTTTAAACTTGGTCAAATTCGGGAAATGATCGCCCAAAATATCTTCCTAGATATGACTTCTGATTTTGCCCCCCATAAGCGTTCCATTAGAGATAATATTAAGGGTTCTTGGGCACAAGCTGACCCAGGGGGGCGCGGTTATCCTAAGCAATTTATGAGTTTTGGGCTATCAACTATTGAAATTCCTATTGCCCAAATTCGTGCCTCCTTATCGGAACGTTTAGCCAAGGATTTAATTAATTGGTGGCTGAATGATTCCGTGATTTTACCCGCTCAAATGTTGGAGTTAGTAAGGGGTGATATCCTCAAAAGAATGCGCTTGAGCGAAGGGGAACTAATTATGGATTTATGTGCCGACAAGGATCGCTCTTTAATTGCCATAATCTCCCAATGGACTAACGAAACTCGTCAGGAAATCAATCAAGATAATTGGCTCTCTTGTACCAAACAGGGTGTTAATATTTTAGGCAATGAACAGGGAAAAATTCTGCAATTTATTAATGATTATTTAACGCCAAGAGTCGAGGAATTTAAACGCAATCATTTACTAGAATTGAGTCCCGATGAACGGCTGCACGGCGATTACCTGAAAAAGATTTATAACAACCGGGATGAAATTATTCAACGGGGTAAAAAGTCCCTAGAAATGGAGTTTTATAATATCCTTGAGGATCGAAACCGTGGGGTAAAATTTGCCGAGAGTTTTATTGTTTTAGTACGACAAATCTTCACCGACATAGCAGAAAAATTCCGTCGCGATCAAGAACAGGTTTGGAGTCAAAACGAAAGTAAACGTCAACGAGAATATGATACAGCCTTAGCAGAAATTAATGATCTGAAAGATAAACTTCATATCTCGAAAAAAGATAAAATGGAACAATATTGTGAACAAGCTTTAACGGGATTAGAAGGCTGTTTAATGGCCAAGATTCAACGAAAAACCCGAGGTGCAGGAGTAGAGGTTATTAATCGTTTACTGGAACATCTTAATCAATTAGAAAGCCGTTTTAATCGCTTTCGTCAGAAATTAATTCAAAGTCGCGATCTATTTAATCTCCAAGCTAATCAACAGATCGATAGTGCCGATGCTTTGTTAATTAATGGGATTAAATTATTTGACAGACAAGAATTAAATGGTCTTTATCAAGACTTTATCGAACAATTTGCCTCGGGGATTGCCGGTAACAAAAATGCCTACGATACAGGTATGGATAACCTTTGTTTACCCCTCTCAGAAGAGATTTTAAAGCAATCTAGCCCTCTCTGGAAAGAAACGCGCCGCGCCGATGAAAATATGCGTTTATTTGACATCACCGAGATTGCCGATATTCGTCAAGGAGATTTTCAACAGGTTATCATAAACCAAGCTAATCAACTACTACAAAATGCCCCCGTTAGTAGTCGAATTCAGCAGGAATTAGCCGCTTGTGATCGCTTGTTAAAAATTTATAACAACGATGCCGATATTATCAATAATCTTCGCATTGCCTACCAAAAATCGCGGCCACTAATTATGCTTAATCCTGCGGTTTTGCGGGGAAAAGATGCGGGTTTTACGCCCCAATTAAATCAAAATGTTGCCCTGATTGGGGGAAGAAATACCAATAACCCAGCAGCCCAAAAAATTATTCCGAAACTGCGGGAATTTATCCCCAACGAAGACGATATTAAACCCTTGGCAGAAGTGGAAAAACATCGTCTTGTCTTCGTGCAGGAAATTGGCGGTTTTTCCCTACGCTGTCTCGATGGAATGAGAGAGTTGCGGCAATCCTATCAAGACTGGAAAGGAGAATTTATTCTCGCTAAACGCGCCCAACAAATGGGGGAAAATCGCGATTTACCCATCCCCGTGCATATCCAAAAGGAACCTCCTTTCTGGGATGTTTTTCCCGAAGATCCGAGTATTTATCAATTGGTGGTGACGGCCCGGGCTTTAAAAGTGCTTTTTCCAGAAGTCAATCGAGTCACTAATGAGAAAACAATTCGCTATGAAATTAAAACCGCAACGGGATTAAAAAAAGTCGATATCGCCACCAGTTGGGAAGATGCGGTACAGGTGTTAGAAGTAAAAGCTTGTCGCGAAGATAAGGAAAAAATTCAAAGTCAGGTGACAGCTAAGTTACAGGATTCGGCCACTCCGGAGAAAAAACAAGCTTTGTATCGGACTTTTATCAAATATTTACAACAACGTTCCGAGGAGTTGACAGGAGGAAAAGATAGTACAGAATATAAACGGGAGGATGCAATTATTTTGCAGTTAATCGATAACTATAAGTTGGATAGCGGTGGAGAAATACCTCTTTCTTCGGTGACGGAAGTGGCTAACCCAGCTTTAATTATCTGCGGTATTTGTGGACACAAAAATCCCCCCTCGTCTAATTTTTGTTCTAAGTGTGGGGCAAAATTAGTTAAGTAGAAATTAGATTTTGGGTTTGATCCCCCCTGCCCCCCTTGATAAGCTATCCATTAGTCACATCTTTCTTAACATAAAATTTGACAAAAAGAGAAAAGTGTGCCAGATGGCTCAAGGGGGTTCTATGGGGGAACTAATTTGATGAGATAGTTTCCAAGTCTCGCTGATATCAT
>NZ_JAPZRB010000207.1:0-4400 GCF_027531105.1 Microcystis sp. LE18-22.4A | reverse complement strand
GTTTATAGACTTACCGCTCACGTCGTATTTGTCATCAAATACCGACCATTGCTATTAACAATGAAATCTTAGCCCGACTTCAAGAAATCTTTGTATCAACGCTGACGAAATGGGAAAGCGTGTTGCTTGATTTCAACGGTGAATCGGATTACGTTCACCGGATTATCGATGACAAACCTGACATCGCTTTATCCAAATTAATCGCTAACCTTAAAACAGTTAGTAGTCGCTTAATTAGAAAGGAATTTCTGGATTTGGCGGCCAAGTATTTCGACAATAAACCTTATTTTTGGACGGGAGGTTATTTCGTGGCTAGTTGTGGCGGCGTTACTGTCGAACAACTAAAAAAATACGTCGAGAACCAAAACTCCCCAAAAGTGGAAACGCTACCGCGTTAGTTTCATTCCGGTGGCGATTCATCTCCCGTTAACTGCGTAGCGGTTTAACGGGAGATGAATCGCGACCTTGAGATAGCAAATTAGGTTATACTTCATCTTTAAGAAAAAAGCTGTAAGAATCGACCTCGAAAATGTCTTGACCATCGAACCCGATTCGAGGTATTATATCAGGGTAGATCAGACAGTAATGAAATTCAGATTTAAATTGGCAATGTTAAACCAGTTAAGAATTCTAATTGTTGATGATAATGAAGTAGATCGGATCGCCGTGCGCCGATTCTTAAGAACATCGGAGATGGCGATAGAAATAACAGAAGCCGCTGACTATCAAGAGGCTAAAGAAAAGATGTCCAATAATCTTTTCGACTGTATGTTTATCGATTATCTTCTACCCGATGGAGATGGTTTGACTTTGGTGCGGGAAATTCGGCAACAGGGACTTAAAATACCCCTAATTGTTTTAACCGGTCACGGAGACGAAGGAATTGCCGTAGATATGATGAAAGCCGGTGCTTCCGATTATCTGAGTAAATTTCGTCTTTCTGCCTCGCGCTTAAATCAAGCGATGCGAAACGCCCTACGCATCTATGAAGCGGAACAAGAAGTGGCGATTGCCAAACAAGAAAAAGAGCAATTGGCTAGACAAAAAGAAGATTTTGTTTCGAGGATGACCCACGATTTGCGAACTCCCTTAGTGTCTGTCAATCACATATTAGAACTATTTCAAGAAGGTTTATACGGTGAGATTACTCCCGAAATGAGTCGAGTCATTCATGTGATTATTCGCAGTAATCAAAATCTCTTGGAAATGGTTAATAATCTTTTGGAAGTTTATTGTTATGAAAACGGCGAAAAGATACTTAATTTTACTAAATTAAAGATTATCGATATTCTCGAAGAAGTCTGTCAGCAGTTAACTCCCCTTGCCCGAGAAAAAGGACTAGAATTAAGCTTAAATGCCGAAAATGCCGGGGAAATTTTCCTAACTGGCGATCGCTTGGAACTGCGGCGCGTTTTTACCAATCTCATCGGCAATGCGATTAAATTTACCCAAAAGGGTGATGTGAAAATTCATCTCATCCCCGCTACAGAGGAAGATACTTTTGTCACCATTGTGGTCGAGGATACTGGTATAGGCATTTCAGCAGAAGAACTACCCCGGATTTTCGAGCGCCTGTACTCCGGTTCCCCAGACAGTTCCAACAATGGGTTAGGACTTTATCTCTCCCGTCGCATTATCGATGCTCATGGGGGAACTATTGCCGTCACCTCAGAATTAGAACGGGGTAGTAGCTTTTCTGTCCGTTTACCTGTCTAGAAAGATCGATAATAGAAAAAATACTTTCTGCCGATCGGTCACTGTTAATGGCTTCTAATTGGGATATCTTGTTAATACAAGCGGCGCGTCAGGGCAATCTCGCGCGGGTTCAAGCTTTACTGAGTCAGGGGGCAAATGTCAACGCCACTGATGGGCAAAATACTACGGCTTTAATCTATGCCGTGCAGGGGGGTCATAGGGAAATTGTGGCAATTTTGCGAGAATTTGGGGCTGATATCAACAAAAGTAAACAACCTCAAGGTTTAAGCCCTCTCATGTTAGCGGCTGCCCTCAATCACAGTCAAATCCTCCCTCAACTAATCGCTGCCGGTGCTAATATCAATCAGGTCAATCAAGATGGTACACCAGCACTAATGATCGCCGTTTATAAGGGTCATACAGCGATCGCAGAACAGTTATTAACCGCCGGCGCTCGGGTCAATATGCGCGATCGGGATGGAGATACGGCTTTATCTGTAGCGATCAAACAAAATTACGCCGCCATCGTCCGTTTACTGCTCGATAGTGGTGTAGATGAAGAAATCCGTCAACAAGCTTGGTTACAGGCTCTCACCGCTAATTGCCCAGAAATCCTCGAATTGTTTATTACCCGTGGTATGCCCCTCGATGCTCCCACTTTATCCGGGGAAACTCCCCTAATTTTGGCTGTAGAGAGGGGAAATCTCGGCAGCGTGCAAACTTTACTGCAAGCGGGAGCAAATCCAAACATCAGCACGGAGGAGGGAGAAACTGCCCTCATGATCGCCGCTGCTGAGGGATATTTCGATATTGTCCGACTTTTACTCGCTAAGGGGGCCAGTGTTGACAATCAAAATCAGGCTGGAGAAACGGCCCTGCATTTAGGGACGATCGAAGGACATCTAGAGATCGTCCAGGCCCTACTACAAGCTGGCGCTTTTGTCAATCACCGCAACCATTTTGGTGATACACCCTTGATCATCGCCACGGTGCAAGGATACGAAGCGATCGTTTTAGAATTGTTAAAACAGGGGGCGGAGCCTAACCTAACTCAGCAGGGAGAAACACCGTTAACTTTAGCTCTACAGCGCAAATTTACGAAAATCTGTCGTTATCTCCTCGACTACGGGGCTAATCCCAACGCCGTTTATCCCGATGGCAAAACCGTCCTCATGAAAGCTTGTGAGGGCAATAATAGTCAACTGGTGCGCCGGTTAATCGATATCGGTGCTGATGTCAATAAACTCGATTTTAGCGGCGCTTCCCCTTTAATGTGGGCGAGTTATCACGGTTGTCTCGACACGGTTAAAGTTTTGTTAGACGGGGGAAAGGTGAACTTAAATCAGAAAAATCAAGGGGGAATGAGCGCTTTAATGTTAGCTAAATTTAATCACCATCAGGCGATCGTTTCTTTATTAAAACAAGCGGGAGCGCTCGAGTAAGCTGCCCGCGAATTTAAATTGCTTGTGGAGATGAGGCGATCGGCGGTCGGTAGGAGATAGGGTGTTAGGGTGTTAGGGTGTTAGGGTTTTAGGGTTTTAGGGTTTTAGGGTGATAGGGTGTTAGTTGAAATTCCCCCACTTCCCCACTTCCCCACTTCCCCACTTCCCCACTTCCCCACTTCCCCACTTCCCCACTTCCCCACTTCCCCACTTCCCCACTTCCCCACGAGAAACTTTTTGCCGCAAACCCTAGATAGTCAACAGCTTACCATGACCACGGTGATATTATCGGAACCGCCAGCTTTTTTGGCCGCTGCCACTAAATTTTCGACAGTTTCCTGACAATCAGCACCGGTTTGCAAATAATCGCTAATTTCCTCGTCGGACACTTCTTCCGTCAAACCATCACTACAGAGAATTAAACTATCGCCAGATTGCACATCAAGGGGAGATACCGTCACTGGGGGCAAATCGCGACGACCGAGACATTTGAATAAAATGTGCCGATAAGGGTGGTTTTTCGCATCTTCTTCGGACAGATCGCCCATTTTTATCGCCCTAGCGATCAAAGTATGATCCTCCGTCACCTGTTCTAATTTTTGCTCACGAAAGCGATAGAGACGGGAATCACCAATATGGGTGTACCAAGAGCCATCATCTCGGAAGATAGCTATGACTAGGGTTGTCCCCATCTCCTGTCTTTCGGGATTTTTCAGTTGATCTTCAATAATCTTCTCGTTAGCGGCAGTAATTGCCTCCTGCAGCAATTCCCCGGCAGCCCGGGGCGAATTCCAGTGTTCTTCTAGATGAGCTTGGATAGTTTCAGTGGCGATTTGACTAGCTTCCTGGCCTCCCGCATGACCCCCCATACCATCGGCAACGATAAAAAAGCGGCGCTCGGGGTCGATATAATAACTATCCTGATTAACCGATCGCACTACACCAGGATCGGTCATTCCCCCAAAAGAAAGATTGTTCATCGAAAAAATGCGTCTGAAACCCCGCCCTTTAGCGATAGCGGAGGGCGGCTTTATACAAGTTAGTGAGAAACAATTAAACCGTTAGAACGACGAATTAACTGAATCTTGCTAACAGCTATTTGTCCCAATCGTTTCCAACTGGTATCGCTTACAGATAGCTGTTTTTCGGTATCTCCACTAACATAACCAATTCCTTTGGGAGAAGAAACTAAATCTCCTTTACGGAACCCATGTCTTGTGGTAGAGCCACCATATTTACGTCGTTTACCACCCTTAGAAAAAA
>NZ_JAPZRB010000200.1:0-5615 GCF_027531105.1 Microcystis sp. LE18-22.4A | reverse complement strand
AGTAAAAATATTTTGGCCGCAGGGCTTGCGGTGTCAGTCTGTAGAGCGACCATAAGACCAGAACAGAGTAAATCTGTTAAGGCAGGTGCGGAACCCCGCAAGGGAAAGAAGCAGAAACCCAAATCGTGAGGTTTGGGAATCGCCGTCCGTTTTACGGCGGCGAGGATGTCAAGAAGTCTCCTTATTGAATTTGTAGAATTTGAGAACTGCTTACCTGAGTCGAGTCAACAATTCTGCTTCTGCTATTACCCTGATAGATGGTTGTTTGATTTGATGTGTGAATTGATTAAAACTGTATGAATTGCCTGAATACGACACAAAACGTAACGGGCGATGCACGAGTTAAACTCCATCGACTTTACCCGTCAGACGCTCATCAAACTTCTGCTCATAATCGGGGTCTTGAGTTCCGAGGAGTTTGTCCCAGAACGTGAAATATAGACCGTAATGTACGGTGTACTTGCGATGATGAATGGAATGATGGGCAGGACCAATAAACCACCGACCCAACCAATGATGGGGAAATGAGGAAGGCAAGCGATCGATCCCAAGATGATTTAACACTGCCCAGATCGTCATCGTGGTGAGTGCCGCAATTAACGTGATGAAATGCAGGGGAAGGACAAAGACAATGCCGACCAGGAAGAGAGACTGAACGATCGCCTCTAGTGGGTCAAAGGCAAACGAAGTCCACGGGGTAGGATAGCGCGAGCGATGATGTCCCTGGTGTAACCACCGAAAGAGTGACGGGTGGTGAAACAAGCGATGGGTGAAATAGAAATAGGCATCCTGGAGAACCAACACAGCGCCATAACTAACCCCTAAATAACACAGCCCATACTGTTGAGGGTGGCTGTATAAGCGGGTAATACCCCAACTGTATCCTGTCATGATGAAAGCCGCCGCCAGCGCAAACACCCCCGCCGAAAGAACCGAGAGCGTGATATCTTGTTGAATCGATCGCCAAGAGGGAGACCAATGCCGCAGGTTGTGATTGACAAAGGACTGACTCAAGGGCGAATAGAAGAACAAATAGGTTCCCCCAGCCACGAGAAAGTATCGCGCCAGGATGATCCCAAAGAAAGCGAACCCGTAAAATCCAAATGAGTGGTCTATCAATTTAATCTCCTTGCCATTCCCGATCTTCCAAGTCCTTTTGAGGTAACAGCAACGTGGCTTCAATTTCTTGCCGGATTGCGGCTGTTATTTCGCAGTTACTATTCAAACAATCGATCAGGAGTTGATTGGCATCATAGTAGCGTTGGAGCAGCTGCTGTTGCTCAGTCGTAAACTGCCAGGGGTGATTAATATTGCGATAATTGGCGATCGCACACCGCAACTGTTCCACCCAGGCAGAATAGTTTTTCTGCCACCATTCCTGAAGCCGTTCCAGGTTTTGACTCGGAGGTGGCAGTTGGTCTCTCAATTGTTGCAAAGACTTATAAAATCCGGCATCCAGAACCATCACCAGAATGTTGTTGAGTGCCTCGCTACAAGCATTGACGTATGCAAAATCCTGACTGTGGTCGATGGCAAACTCTACCAGCAAGTTCTCCAACGCCGCATCTAAAAACATCCCCTGAGCGAGCGTGCTGGCTAAGGCAAAGCGATCTGCCGTATGCGGGCTTTGGGCAAGGGCAAGGTAAAATGCGCGTGCGGTCGCCACTTTGGTTTCGTCTGGGAGCTGCTGGGATTTTTGGCTGGCCCAACTCAAAAACTCTTGCAGATAGGAGTCTTGCGCGACTAAGGCATCAATTTGTTGCTTCATCAACTGCACCAGCGCATCTGCACTTCGCAACATGGCAGCCGTTAACAAGAAGACTTCGCGCCAGTGGGAATCGGTGATGTGACTCACCAACCCTCCCAGTGCTTGTTCTAATGCCTGCAAATTATGGCTGGCAACTATTTTTCGAGCCGTGAAGTATTCTTGAAATGCCAGATAAGAAAATGAAAAAATTCCTCGCGCCCGCTCTGTGAGGAGTCCATGCTGTGCCTCGATCGCTTTCAGCATGGCTTCGCTTTCGAGTTGGAGTTCCTCTGCTTCCAGGGTTGCACCTGGCAAATTCCGCAAATAGTCGCCAATGTATTGCTCAATCGTGCGTTGCTCAAAAAAATACTGCCCCTGTTCAAAAGTAACTGCTGCAAGCTGGCTCAACAGCCTCAATTTTTGGGGCAATAAAAACCCCCGGTAAACCTGATCGCGTTCGACTCCTCGAGCTTCATCCCATTTACCCAGGAGCAAATCCAGCCCTTGTTTATAAAACTCAGCCCGCTTGCTCGGAAATTTCCCTTGACCCTGAAACACCCAGCAGGCGAGATGCAGAAACAGAGGTGTCACCACCAGTTGCCGAAATTGCCAGTTTTCCGGCAAGTCCAACTTCTGCATAAACTGAGCCGACTGCTCCTGCCCCGCTTGAGCAGTCGTTTTGCTCAGTGCCACAAACCACTTTTGCGCGAAGGTGCTGATTTGTGCCTGGGTAAAGGGGGCAATTTCTACATCAGTGAAACCTCGAATCTGGAGTTTTTGGGCAGCGGTGCGACAGGTTACTACAAATCGATTGCGATGATACTTTTCTGAGAATTGGCGAATTTCTCTCAGAACTGCTGTAATGTCCTGGTTGAGCACTTCATCCATGCCATCGAGCAACAGCAGGACTCTGCCCGCTTGCAGTAAGGTTTCCAGCACAGACGGGTTGGAAATTCCAGCGGTGAGCAATGCCTGATGGATGTAGTTGAACAGGCTAAATTCACCACTGGGACTGGACTCCTCGGCAAATTCTCTCAATAAGATAAAAATCGGCACTTGATTCGCCGCAAACTCGCCTTGGTTGCACTGAATCGCCAGATGTTGCAAAAAGGTCGTTTTGCCAACCCCCGGTCTCCCCAAAACTCTAAGCTTTGAGTAAGTTTCAACAGCCTGCATTCCGGGTATTTGCTTCTGCTCAACCTCTCCCAAGCCGACGCGATCGAATTCAGCGGGACCCAAGTTTTGCCAATCGGCAATCTCCACCCACTGTTGACTGGCAATTTCTGCCAAAATATTGACATCCACATAGATGTCATCAATGTTGACCGGATGGCTGATGTCTAGTAACTGCAAGATGCCGCACTGGTTTTGGATGGTGTCCCGGCGTTGCGCTCGCACCTCTTGCACCAGAGCATCAATATTAGTTTTCGCCAGTTCTCCGGGTTCAGGAAATTCTGCGGGCGGAGCGAGGGCAATCTCCCGCCAATCCAAATCCAGAATCGAACAAATTTCCAGGAAAACCTGGCGATCAACGGGTTTTCCTGTGAAAAACCGCCAAATCGGCTGGCGGGTCTTTAAGTTCACTTCCCCTGCTAGATTTTCCTGAGTCCACCCCTTGAGCGCAAAGGCTCGTTTAGCCTGTTTAATTCCCGAAGGGGAAGCCTGGAGCGATCTCTTGACCATACAATCCAATCCTCCCTATCGAGTCAGAATCAGTTCTGGTTGGGACGACCAGAAACTTCTAAGGGATCGTAGCCTAGTTGTTGAGTAATCCGTTCTCTGGCTAAGGCCCGGTACTCCCAAAAATGTTCTCCCGCCGCGCACAGACCTAAATAGAGATTGAGAACTTGGGGCTTTTTTTGCCAAATCGTCCATAATTGCCGCCAAAACTGTCCCCGAATGTCCGCTCGGCGGATACCCTGATGCCAGATTAACTGGGTAATCAGCCGTAACCCCTTACCCACGGGAAATTGCATGGTTTGTTTGTGTTTTGACTGCAAACCCAGACCGAGACATTGTTGGAAACAGCGTCGGAGATAGTGGCTGGGTTCGTACAGCGTCCAGAAGCCTTCGACATACTCTCTGGCAATTTCGGCAATCGGGCGGGTGGGGATAAAATTCATCAAGCTATTCTGATCTCCCGTCGGATGGATGCTGTCACCCTCAACTAAACGCTGTTCTTGCTGGAGACGATTCCAGAGCGCCGTGTTGGGCGGAGCCTGGAGGATGCCTAACATGGGCTGAGGAATACTGGTTTCTTCCACAAAGGCTTGAATCCTTTCCCCCGCACCAGAGCGCTCTCCATCAAACCCCAAGATAAATCCAGCATAGATTAGCAAACCGGCTGCATTAATCTTGCGACAGGCTTCCACCAGTGGATTGCGAGTATTTTGCAGTTTGCGCGTCACTTGCAGACTATCTTGGTCAGGAGTTTCAATCCCCAGAAAGACAGAATAAAACCCCGCCTCAGCCATCAGGTGCAGTAATTCATCATCCTCTGCCAAATTGACCGAGGCTTCAGTAATAAAGGTGAAGGGATAGTCGTGCTGCTTCATCCAGGGAATCAAGTCTCTGAGAAAGCGTTTGACGTTGCGCTGATTGCCAATAAAGTTGTCATCGACGATGAACAACGAACCGCGCCAGCCTAGGTCGTAGAGAGTCTGCAATTCTGCTAAAATCTGACTCGGCTCTTTAGTACGAGATTTGCGCCCGTAGAGGGAAATAATGTCGCAAAATTCGCAGTTAAAAGGACAGCCGCGAGAGAATTGCACTGCCATCATTAAGTAATCGTCTCGCTGAAGCAGGTCGAAGCGGGGGATGGGGCTGAGGGTCACGTCTGGCTTGTCCCCAGAGCGGAAAATTCCCTGGCTTTGACCTTGAGCGATCGCCTCCAAAAACAGGGGAACGGTTAACTCTCCCTCATCCAAAATGAGATAGTTCGCTCCAGAATCCAGGGCATCCTGGGGGACAGAGGTGGGGTAGGGACCGCCAACGGCGACTTTTTTGCCTAACTGCACGGCTTTTTGAATCAGAGCTTGAAAATCTGGCTTCTGGACCAACATGGCCGAGAGGATAACCAACTCACACCACTCCCAATCGGCTTCTGTTTCAGGATTGACGTTGCGATCGTAAAATCGAATTTCCCAGTTTTGGGGGAGGAGGGCGGCGACAGTAATGATGCCGAGGGGTGGAATGGTGGCTTTCAGTCCCGCGATTTCCATAAAGCGATCGTAAGACCAGAAAGACTGGGGAAACTCAGGGTAGAGTAACAGGGCTTTCATCGAAAAACTGGGTCTGAAACCCCGCCCTTTAGCGATAGCGGAGGGCGGCTTTACATAAGTTAGTGAGAAACAATTAAACCGTTAGAACGACGAATTAACTGAATCTTACTAACAGTTATCTGTCCCAATCGTTGACCATTGGCATCGCTTACAGATAGCTGTTTTTCGGTATCTCCACTAACATAACCAATTCCTTTGGGAGAAGAAATTAAATCTCCTTTACGGAACCCATGTCTTGTGGTAGAGCCACCATATTTACGTCGTTTACCACCTTACAACTATGTCTGCTTCTTCATTGGAGGGGAATATACCGATGATCGAGTGAATATTTGTCATGAATTTCCTGTTTTTAGTACATAATTAGATTATATCCAACATTCCGCAGGTCAGATTCCACTTCATAAATATCCCTCTTTGGGAGTATCTCATTTATGCAAGTGAGTAATTAGGGTTTGCGGCAAAAAGTTTTTCTTGGGGGCAGGGTGTGGGGTGTGGGGTGTGGGGTGTAGGGTTTTACCGATTTTGAAGGGGTCAATTACCTAATTTTCAGGGAAAAAGTCCCGGAATTTTCCCCCCGATCACTCCCA
>NZ_JAPZRB010000301.1:0-10863 GCF_027531105.1 Microcystis sp. LE18-22.4A | reverse complement strand
ACCGATTTTCATCTGGTCAATTACCTAATTTTCAGGGAAAAAGTACCTGAATTTTCCCCCCGCTCACTCCCACGGCCGGTACTTTTGGATTGACAAAAAGTCTAAAAGTCTTATCCAGCAAGGTTTTTAGATTTATTCAGCCAGCCCTAACCTATTGATTCGCTCAACCCAACCTACGGACTGGCTCAAAACCAGAGCAGGTAAGCAGGTGCAGAGCAGAAGAAGTTAAGAACATTCCCCGCAATAATGGCCAGCAAGGGCCGGAGAAATAAGGCGGGGAATGCCTGCTTGAGCTAGAGGTTCTGGAACAGCACTTTGGTGTCGGAGAGGGTGGGGGTGAGAGTTCCAGTCAACGTGACGATCGCCAACGGACTGAAGGTTGATCCCGCAGAGCCATCGGCATCGTAGGAGAGTACCCCACCGCTGTAGATGAGGTAGCCAGCTGCAAGGGCGTCGGTGTAGTTTGTGGTTCCCAAAGACACGCTACCCAAGGACGTGAAGGCGCTGGCACCGGTTATATCGAACACGATGGTGTCGTTGAAGCTGGTGATTACATCCTGCCGGTCGTAGATGCTCAGAAACCGGAAGGTGTCGCCGCCGCCACCGATGAGGGAATCGTTGCCGAACCCGCCGACGATGGTGTCAATACCATTACTACCATTGATGGTATCATTGCCGGAGCCGCCGTAGATCAGATCAAAGCCGCCGCTACCGATGAGGGAATCGTTGCCAGTGCCGCCGCTGATAATGTCGGCGATGATGCCGCCGTTGATGATGTCGTTGCCGTCGCCGCCATTGATGGTGTCAGCGCCGTCGCCGCCATTGATGGTGTCATTACCAGTTGATCCGGTGATGGAATCCGCGCCAATTGTACCTGAGCCAATCACACTATCGCCTCCAGACGGACCATCATTCGGGTCAGGACCGCCGCCCACGGTCATAGCGATGTTGGCCGAATTGGCAACACCCTGGTTGCCAAGGGTATCGAAATAGTCGTTGGACACTGCCACTGTTCCCGTTGGCGACTGGAAGTTGGTGGCGATGAACGTGGCGGTGTAGCTGCTGCCGCTGCCGGTGAAGTTGCTCAGCACCCCGTTGGTCAGGGTCACATCGCTGGCGGCGAAACCGCTTACGGCTTCGCTGAACTGGAAGGTGATCGTAGTGCTAAAGTTCTGGCTGGTGAGCGGTTGGCTGGCAAAGTTGATGCCCACTGTCGGATTGAGCGTGTCAATCGTCACCGTATCCGTACCCGCTCCACCATTGTTACCGGCAATATCGGTGTAGCTATCGGCTGCCACGGACACCGAGCCGGTGGTTTCCACCGCATCGTCGGCCGTGAAGATGGCCGTATAGCTGTTACCATCCACCTGGGTGAAGTCGCTCAGGGTTCCACCGCTGACGTTCACATCACTGTTGTCAAAACCAGCGACATCTTCGCTGAATTCAAAGCTGACTAGAGAATTGTTATCGCCATCGTTCAAGGAAGCATCAACAATGTCCAGTGCAAGGGTCGGATTGAGCGTGTCAATCGTCACCGTATCCGAGCCGGCTCCACCATTGTTACCGGCAATATCGGTGTAGCTATCGGCTGCCACGGACACCGAGCCGGTGGTTTCCACAGCATCGTCGGCCGTGAAGATGGCCGTATAGCTGTTGCCATCCACCTGGGTGAAGTCGCTCAGGGTTCCACCGCTGACGTTCACATCACTGGCTGTGAAGCCATTCACATCTTCGCTGAACTCAAAGGTGACGAGAGAATTGTTATCGCCGTCGTTCAGGGAAGTATCAACGATATCGACTGTCACTGTGGGTGGGGTATTGTCGTAGGGAACGAAAACAAATTGCCCATCTACCGCCTTGATACCGTCGGTGCCGTTGACGCTTGTGGCTCTGACACCAAGGGTGACAACACCCTGAGCCAATAACGATTCAATCTCTACCCCTTGATCCTTGCTGTAGCTGTAAGTGTAGGTATTACCCGCAGTCAGAAGATTGCTGCCATTATGCTCCGTTCCCGTTAACCCCGTATCGGAAATCTTGTCGTATCCATCCCAGACGATACCAGTCCCATTCAAATTGAGACTGTTATCCTTTGATAACAACTTGATAGTGCCATCCGCGTTGCTATCGCCATTCGACCACCACAACGCATTGAGGTCCATCGACCCCTTCTTCATATCAACAGTCCACTGATTTGTGACCGTGTTGTAAGAAGCGGTGAACCAGAGAGCCTGGGTGGTGTCGCCGTATTCCCAGATGTAAGTGCCTTCCTGCAATGCCATAATAAAGATTCCCAATCAACAATTCCATACATACGGCAGATTCAGGCTCAGTTTGGTACATCTTCTCAGTGGAAACGCTTATCCAATAAGGAGTTATCGGTACAAAACGGACAGAAGAATCGCCGCATCTAAATGGTAACAGATTATGTAGCGTATGTAACCATTTAGGGACTTGCGCTTTGATAATGTACCATTTATGGCTTGTCTGATTCTTCTACAGAGCGACTGTCTGGCTGGGATATTATTCCTACGCAGGTCCCTTAGTGTGGCAAGCAGCCAGTGGCATTGATTCTGTGGAAGGACTCTCCTGGGGCAGCACAGAGGGATAATTACTACTCCTCCCGGAGGCGCGAAGGGTTCCTCGGTTATAAATTCCACAACATTGCCGTCAACATCCGCACCCTGAAGGGGTGACAACGCAGTTAAAGTCTAGGCTGGGTGTAGGGTGTGGGGAGTTTTTTGCTGTGAACAGTAAACAGTAATCAGTAAACAGTAATCAGTAATCAGTGCAAAGACAGTAGGAAACTTCTATTTAATACTGCACACTTAAAACTCAAATCTGATAACTGATAACTGATAACTGCTATAAACCCCCCCAAACTAATCGGGCTGCCCAAAAGGGAATTAACAAAAATAAAGCGATCAAATCAGCCCATCTTAACTTTAATTCGTGCCAGCGTACTTGATGCTGATTGGGACTGGTAAAACCGCGAACCTCCATAGCGATCGCTATTTGTTCGGCGCGCAAAAGCAAATTATCTAGTAATTTTTCCACTACTGTTAACCAGACGTTTAAACTCTTTTTAATCCCTAATTTTTGCCAATCGATCGCCCTAGTTCTCACTGCCCTAGCTAGATTTTGCACTTCTTCTAAAACCAGGGGAATAAAGCGCAAAGAGAGGGTCAGAGTCAGAGAAATTTCCGTCACCGGCACATTAAATCGCCGTAAAGGACTCATTAAATTCTCTAAACCTTCGGTAATTTCTTCCGGGGCCGTCGTCAATAAAAAGAGATTAGTGCTATAAATTAAAGTAAAAACTAAGGTACTAATTCTCACTGCTAATTCCAAAGAACGTCGGGTAACAAATAAACGACCTCTATCCCATAAAACATACTGATAATCACTTGCTGGCGGTAAATTCAGCCCTTCATCCGGTAAACGCGGCTGAATACTCACCCCTAAACCATCGGGAGTGATAGCAGTAATCAGAAAGACGATAATCGCTAAAAATATCAGCCAGCCCATCTGTTGCCGCCAGACGCGGGGGGGAATAGGAGCTAACAGGGTTAAAAACATTAACAATCCCACCAAAGCTAAACGCCACCAAGGATTAGCTAATAAAGGTGCTGCTAAAAAAGCCATTAACCAGATAAATTTTACCCGCGCATCTAGTTGATGTAGTCGGGTAATCGGTTGATCGAGATAAAGACCGATGGGCAAACTTCGCAATAAATCCATAAATTAGACCTTGGTGGCTCTATTAACCGTTTTTTCCACTTCTCGCGCCGGTTTGCCGCGCCAGATTAAGCGGATCGGGGTTCCTTTAAAGCCTAACTGTTGCCGGAATTGCCCTTCGATGTAACGGCGATAGTTATCATTAAAGCGCTGGGGATCGTTAACGAAAAGGGCGATCGTGGGGGGTTGACTCGATACTTGCGTGCCATAGTATAGTTTCCCCTGTTTTCCGCCCCTGGTGGTGGGGGGATTGTGCCACTTAACCGCCTCTTCGATCACATCGTTGATTACCGAGGTACTGACGCGACGACGGTGAGATTCGGCGGCAATATCGACTAATTCGAGGATTTTGGTGACTCTTTGCCCCGTCATGGCGCTGACAAAGATCATTTCTGCCCAATCCATAAAATACAGCCGATCTTGGAGCATTTTGGTGTAAGTATTGATGGTGTAGGTGTCTTTCTCCACCGCATCCCATTTATTGACTACTAGCACCACCGCGCGCCCTTCTTCAATAATTCGTCCCGCTAATTTTAAATCCTGTTCGGTGACACCATCTAGCACATCGATGACGAATAGCACCACGTCAGACCGGCGAATTGCCTTAAAAGCACGGTTAATACTGAAAAATTCGGCTCCATAGTCCACATTCTTCTTACGGCGAATGCCAGCGGTGTCAATTAACCGATAAACCTGTCCTTCTCGTTCAATTAAAGTATCGATCGAGTCTCTGGTGGTTCCCGAAATCGGACTAACGATCGCCCGTTGTTGTCCGGTTAAAGCATTGAGGAGACTGGATTTACCCACGTTAGGACGACCGATAATTGCCACTTTAATCTCTTCATTTTCGGGAATTGCCGCCGCAGGTGGCAAATATTTAATCACCGCATCGAGTAGTTCACCTGTACCAGAACCGTGAATGGCCGAGATGGGGAAGGGTTCACCGATGGCTAATTCCCAGAATTCCGTCGCTTGCAGGATACCCTGTTCCACCGATTCACATTTATTGACGGCCAAAAGTATCGGGACATTTTGCTGTCGTAACCAAGCGGCAATTTCTCGATCGCCGGCGGTAATTCCCCCTTGCCCATCGACGACAAAAATCGCCACACTTGCCTCTGCTAGGGCGATTAAAGCCTGTTCGCGGATTAAAGGGAGAAATTCGCTGTCATCGTTAAAAACTAGCCCCCCTGTATCGACAATTTGAAAATCTCGATCGCACCAGAAAGCTGGTTGATAGGTGCGATCTCTGGTAATCCCGGGTTGATCGAAAACGATCGCCTGTTGATCTCCAGCGATACGATTGACGAGGGTGGATTTGCCCACATTGGGACGACCGATAATAGCGACGACAGGCAGTTTCATAAGAGGAGGAGGGGACGGAAATTAAAGACCCAATATTCTATCATAGCGATTTGCGATCGACCTTGGTTGATTTATCTGTTTCTGTTCGGCACTGAGACATTGAATACTTTAGTCTGTAGAACTTTGGTATACAAAAGACTAGAATTCTGCCTATGCAATCTGGTCAACTAGAGCAAATTTTAGGACGAGAGCTACAGCGTTATCGCCAAGAAAAAGGGTGGTCGCAAGAGTATTTGGCGGAAGTAACAGGTCTGCATAGAACTTACATTAGTCAACTAGAGCGAGGATTAAAAAGTCCATCGGTGAGAGTGCTTAGTCATATTACTAATGCTTTAGGTCTGAGGATGAGTGAATTTTTGTATTCCGTAGAGGAATCCCTAAGTGTTAACGAACGACGAGACTAAAAGACTAAAGCAGGCCATTCTAGCCGCAATTGCCTCACCATTGATTGGCTCGATCGAGGATTATAACTGTTGAGAAGGGAGAAAAAGCTGACGGCTAAAATAACTGATCACTGCCTTTTTCTAGGATTGAGAATCAGAATCCACCTCTGTCTTCACTTCGGGGACAATATCGGGTCTTTGGGCATCTTCCCAACCGACCGGGCGTTTAGAATTGTACCAAGCGATCGAACCGATGGTGACAGCAGCGAGAAAACCGACCACATAAACTGCCACAAAATAAACGGGGAATTTGCCACTGGCCACTTCTAGGAGTAGATACATAATTTTTTCACGATTAAGCTTTTAATTTGTATATCTTAACAGAATCGGCCCCCTCATCCCTATTCTCGATCGCTACTGGTCCACCAACCGGAAGGCAGCCAAATACCGCCATGAAAAGCTATTTTTGCCGGTGTCATCATATATCCCCAAGCTTCGCCGATTAATTCTCGCTCTAGATTATAAATAGGAATTCTGCGACGCTGATACTCGTTTTCTTCTGGATCTCTGCCGGGTTGATAATCTTCCAAACCATCCAAAAGCCCAATATCATAATCTGCGTTAAAAGTCAATAAAATTCCCTTCACCCAGCCATCCCCCTCGGTCAGTCCGGGATAACCGAGGGCGGTAAGATGGTATAAATGCCCCTTTGTGTAGGCGGTTTTAGAGTTGATCACTTTTCCCGCACAGTAGGCAGAATAGTTACTCTCCCTAGGTTTCAGTGTTCCATAAACAAAAACTTCCATCATCGGTCCAATTGTGCCGCTACTCCTCCTAATAGGATATCGCCAACAAATTGACTGGCTAAAAGTTCCTGGGGAAAACCGAGGGAAATGGCACTGATATTATCAAGTCGTTGCAGCTGTTCCCCAGTCAGGTTAAAATCCACACAGGCTAAATTATCCTGCAATTGGGACAATCTTCGAGCGCCAATGATAGGAATTACGGCGTTAGGCCGATTTCTTAGCCAATTTAATGCCACTTGTGCCGGTGATTTCTCAATTTCTCTGGCAATCTCTAGGACAGTCTCGGCAATTTTTAAATCGCGATCAAAAATTTGAAAAGGTTGGTCGGTCATGCTTAAACGTCCATCGACGGGGTTGGGTTGATTATATTTTCCCGTTAAAACTCCTCCTCCCAGGGGACTCCAAGCTGTCACCCCGATATTTAATGCTTTGGCCATGGGCAATAATTCCCGTTCGGGGGTGCGTTCCTTGAGAGAATATTCTATTTGTAGTCCGATAAAGGGTGTCCATCCCCGTAGGGTGGCCAGGGTGTTCCCTTGGGAGACAATCCAAGCAGGACTGTCAGAAATGCCGATATAAAGCACTTTTCCCATCCTGACCAAATCATCGAAAGCGCGCATCACTTCTTCGATAGGAGTGAGAGAGTCCCAAAGATGAAGCCAGAGTAAATCGATGTAATCAGTACCTAAACGCTTTAAACTAGCTTCTACCGCTTGAAAGAGGTTTTTTCGATGATTTCCGCAAGCATTGACATCGCCGGGGCGCGTGTTGAGAGAATATTTCGTGGCGATTACCCATTTTTCTCGATCGCCCTTGACAAATTCCCCCACTAATGTTTCACTGGTTCCGTTAGTGTAGAGATTAGCGGTATCGAGAAAATTGCCGCCCGCTTCCGCAAAAGCCCGAAAAACCGCCCGACTTTCCTCTTTATCCGACCCCCAACCCCAATCTTGCCCGAATGTCATCGTTCCTAGACATAGTTCGGAAACTCGCAGACCACTATTACCTAAAAGTTTGTAACGCATAATTAACTAAAATTTTGAATAAGAAGTTAATTATAATTGAATTTGAGCGACATTTTTGCTAAGTACATTTGGTACAATTTTGACAAGTTAACCCTGGCCCTATTGGTTAATCAATTTTGCTTAGGTACTTAGCAGACTCAGGCTATTTAGAAACAGCCCAAGAACGCACTTCACCTAAAGTTACAGGTGTGCGATCGCTGACATCAATGGTAAAGCGAAAAACTCGTTTGGCCCGCAGACCATTTTCGGGATCGAAGAATTTTAATTTCACATCCCAGCATTCACTACCATAGCGACAAAAAGGGCTTTTTTCCACTTCAATACTGTGTAATTCCATTCCCATTGCTACTGCTTGGGAGAAGGTTTATACGGCTTGAAAAGCGTTAGTTGCCGCAAAATTCAAAGCGCAATCCCGGGCGATTTGTCCGACGTTGCGTAAGTCATAATAAATGCGATTCAGGAAACTGGTTAGAGAACGCCGCATCCTCGCTTCATCGGCGATTTCATGTTCTGTGCGAACAGTTTCTATGGCTGATTCAATCAAAGTATTAACTTTCCAGCCATACATTCCCCGGGGACTATTAACCTTGATGACGGGAACAATTTGACCGGAAAAAAGTCTCACGGTTTCCTCGGTAAGAATACCTGGGATACTCACCCTTTCCACATAATCTTCGTCAGATTCTGGTAATATTTGACCCGCTAACATATATTGGATGACTTGATAAATGTCGGCGGCAAAAGCTCCCACTGGTTTAATCGCATATATGGGAGTTAGTTCTAAATTGACTGTCCAAATTAAAGACTTAGTTTCTGATAGATTACTTTCTAAATAATCTACCATTTGCCGCGCATCGTAGGGATTGGATGGTAATTCAAGATTATCGATCGTGATGCTTGGCATTAATTGTTTAAAGGTGTCCCGACGCGCTTCTGTTCCGAAGTCATAACCTAAAGTTCCTAACACATAAACGAGGTTTGAACGTTGACTAGGAACGACACTATTAAAGACAATATTTTTATTTGTTTGATTATTTTGTATTAATCCAGTTGAGGAAACATTTTCTGAAGCATTGCTGGGAGCGATCGCCAGTTCTATTGTCGCTGCTGTTGGGGGGGTTATAGTTATTCCCTGAGTCGCCATCTCGGTTGTATTAGATGGGATAACCGAGGTTGTCACTGTCATCGGAATTACCGCCGATTCTATGATATTATTCGACAAATTGTTATCCGCTTCAACAGTTTGTAATTTCTCTCCCGTCAGCAGTTCATAAGCACCCGCAATATTAATTTTTCCTAATAAACAGCGTTCTGGTTCTTCTACTTCATTAGGATCGCAAGGGATGGCACTATTAATCAAGGCAGCCCTTACTGCTTCAGCATCAGGAGATAAACCCTGTTCTAATTGTAAACTCATCAATAAAGCGGCTGTTCCTGTCACAATGGGAGCCGCACAGCTAGTCCCTTTTTTGCGAATGGGGTCATCAGTTGCGGGTTGAGTGCCTAAAATATTCTCTCCTGGAGCGAGAATCCCTTGAGTTGCATATTTACCACCAAAATTACTAAATTTAAATGGCTCGCCTGTATCTTTCATCGCTCCCACCGCCAGGACATTTTCTAATACCGCAGGAACACACCAACACTCTCCCTTATCATTACCTCCAGGAGCAATCACCAGGATATTATTAGCTTGAGCCTGACGAATTGCTTTATCAATAAATTCGTGAGCTAATCCGCTTTGAGTTAGATGACAAGCGGCACAATGGATAATATTAACTCCCTGTTCAATAGCGGTACTAATTGCGCGAGAAAGATTGAGAGGATTAATAAAATCATCGTTGCTATATGCGATGGGAATATTAATTACAGTAGCGTTAGGAGCAATCCCTTCTACTGGTGAATCTGGCTGGCCGCAAATGGTGCTGATAATATGGTTAGCATGGAAGCGCAAATGCAAACTCTGGAGGATGTTTTCATCGGGAATCGCTTCTTTCAACATATCACCTTTTTCTTCATCACTTTTGCCACTTTTTTCTACATCTAAAAAGGCTTGTAAGTGTTGGGGATCGATGGGAAATTCTTGCGACCAATAGGGATCAAGGCGGGTAATATTTGCTCCTTGAAAGCAGGCGCGGTCTAAGTCAATCGGTCCATCAAGAACGGCGATTTTGATGCGTGGATCGCCTTTTGTCTGGGAGCGGAGAGCGGCCATTCCGGGGATAGCATTGAGATCAGGCATAGTTTTTGCAGGTTTTCAAGAAAAGTTATAGAATAAAAGCTAGATAACAATAAATAGGGGAATTAAAGATGAGTTCAATGACCCCAACGGCACAACCCTCAACCACAATTCAGGACCCTTCTGCAACGGTTTATTGCGCTTCCCCTTTACCCGACCACACCCAACTCCCTGATAAAGATGGAAGTTTTGTGAAAAACTATCAAGAGCCTCCCCAAGCAGACCTTTTAACGGATACTATTACACCCCTTTTAGAACAATTACATCCTGACGGTAATTACTGTCTGGGTCGAGATTGTGGGATTTATTGGCGATTGCCAGAGCATCCAGAATCTCTAGAAAAGGGTGCTGTTGCTCCCGATTGGTTTTATGTTCCCCATGTCCCTACAACGATTGAGGGTCAAGTCCGGCGTTCCTTCGTGATGTGGAAAGAAACCATTGAACCGGTTATTGCCTTAGAATTTGTCTCTGGCAATGGTGAAGAAGAACGGGATAAAACGCCTGTCAAGGGTAAATTTTGGATCTATGAGCGAGCGATTCAAATTCCTTTTTATGGAATTTATGAAGTTAACAAGGCCCAGATCGAGATGTACCAGTTAGTTAATGGCCGTTACCAAAAAATGACTCCTAATCAGCGCGGTCATTATCCCATTGTTCCTTTAAAGGTAGAGTTAGGAATTTGGCAGGGGGAATACCAAAATCAATCCTTTCCCTGGCTTCGCTGGTGGGATGGGGAAGGTAACTTGTTGTTAACTTCCCAGGAATCTACTGAACAGGAACGACAACGAGCCGAACAGGAACGACAACGAGCCGATCGCCTAGCGGAACAGTTAAGGGCCTTGGGGATAGAACCTGAAGATTAATGGAAAGTGTTTAACACCAAATTCGACCCCGACGAAACGGCGGATCATTGGGATTCGCCTTGCGATCTTTGAACATGGTTTTCCAGCGTCCGTAATCTTCTAAACCAGTGGCGGGAACGTATTTAGTTTTAGGTTGAGTTGTTTCTGGTTGCTCAATCTTGGGTTTTTCCGTGGTTGGTTGGTCAACATTCGCAGCAGCGGGTGCTGATTCTGGCGCTCCTTTAGGTTTAGTAGCCATTGTTTGATTTCCTCCAGTGTTTTTTACTAGGTTTTAGAAGTCGATACTAATAACGAAGGTAATGATTTGGTAGTAGTGGCGTAGCCCTCTTGCTTACCTGGTATGAATTGTGTAAAATATTTATTAATAAAAATAATTGGAACCCGCTCAGTCTTTAAACCTCTAGCTTGATCATGACTTTTCTGATAAATATCTTTTTCTGGCTCCTG
>NZ_JAPZRB010000472.1:0-2969 GCF_027531105.1 Microcystis sp. LE18-22.4A | reverse complement strand
AGCACTTTTTCTCGGTCAATGATTAGGATAAGTTATAACTTAAAAATTAATCAACAACTAAAGCTTATGCTTGTAGCTAAGTGAAATCATTGATTAAGAGACCTGTACTTTTCAATGACTTTTTCAGCAAACCCTAATTATGGTGAGCTTGCGGATAATATTGATGACCGTTTAGTTGTTGATCTTCGTTGGTTCACTATGGTAGAACCGACCTTTGAAAATTGTGTAACTTTTAGCGATAAGATTCAGGATATTCGTGGTATGCCACAACCTACTTTTCATTACACAATACCAGAAGAGAATGCAAAAATTGCTCATATGATGATGGATGATATGGTCGAATGTGCCCTTTCCATTGGCGGTTTCTTACCTAGCTCACCTCCACAGTTTTTGCCTGCTGGAGCTTCACTTCATTATGCAGGCACTTATCGGATGGGAACACAAAACGATAATAAATGTGTTGTTGATCCATATTCAAAAGTATGGGGATTTGATAACTTATGGCTCGGGGGACCTGGGGTGTTTCCAACGGCTACCGCGGCCAATCCAACACTAACTGCTGGTGCTATGGCAATCCGGTCGGCCCGTAAGATCGCGACTAGATAAAGTGCGATCGCCGATCTTGTAGGGTGCGTTTCTTAACGCGCCTTTTGTGTTTTATATGCGTTACGCTACGCTAACACATCCTACCGTTACTCATCACCAATATTATCGGGAATAATGGGAATTTCTACCATTCCCCCAATCGGTCAGATAAAAGCCCTGATAAACCGATAAACCCTAGAAAACAGCAAATCCTGCGGTTTTAAACCTAACCCATACCGGCCTGGATTGTCATGGGTATCATCACAACATAAAGATTCAATCCCGTAAACTGCCTTACCCAATATGCCCTTTTTCTCTTAATTGTGATTTTTATAAAAACTCAACATTTCTATACATATAATCAGGGTCTAAACATTCCCAAATCAAAACTAAATTGCTAATAATCTTTCCGATAGATTGACCTTGACGCGAATAAATAATACCACAATGTTCCAATCCCATTGAAGACAAAACCAGAAAATCATCATCAAAAGTGAAAACAACTCGGCCTTGCGACAAAGCATAAGCTAATTGCTCTTTATCAGAAGCCCCAATTAATCCCTCTTCAGGAGACGTTGTAATATCAATCCCTCTCATCCTTAAACCTTTGGCGATCGCATTAGAGACACTTTCATCAAGATGAAACTTCAGCTTATTGGCCATTATTCCCCTTTAAAATTTTTTCGACCAAAGAAGGCTGATCCCCTTGTAACTGTTTAGCAAAATTTTCGCTGGCTTCAATATCTTGGCGAATTTCTTCTCGATGATCATGGTAATACGCTAAAGCCGCATAAACATCAGCTAAAGTAATTGTTGGGTAATTATAAACAATTTCATCAGGAGACATTGCCATTTTTTCATGCCAGATGACAATATCTCGTACTTTAATACGGTGACCCGCAATACGAGGTTTGCCCCCACAAACACCAGGTGTTACTTCAATGTGTTGTGTAAAAACTAAAGATGACATAATCGTTAATTTAATTTATTTCTATGGATTGTAGCATTTTTCTTAAAAATGCGCTCACTGCTCGTGTCGGATGTGTTACTTAACGCGCCTTTTATTGCGGCATCAGGAATACTTGTATCATCGCCAAGCTTTTGAGCAGACAGGAATTACAGAGCCAGTCCGTTGAAATTAGCCGTTAAAATTAAAAAGGAAACCAACCAAACAGCAAACCATGCTAAAAACCATCGAAGGCATTTATCAGGATGGACAAATCCGCTTCACCGAACCACCGCAAGATATTGGCGATCACCTGATAAACCCTTTCATCGAGTGCGATCGCTGTCTTCTTATTAATTAAAGTTTAAAACCGCGATCATTTTGGTTTTTGAAAGTTGGTTTTTGAAAGAGCGATCGCTGTGCTAACCTAATGGATAGAAAGTAATCTACAAGCGATCAGTTGAAGCCATGAGTGAAGCAGTTGTAACACTTCTTAGACAGTTCAAAAAACTTTCAGCTAGAGAAAAATCTGAGTTCCTTTCAGCCAGCCTGAGTCCGACTGGAGACTATGGTGATTGGAGTAATGATGATGCAGTTCTTTTTGCCGCTCAATCGTTTGCTCGTCTAGATGCAGAGGAGGAAGCAGATGGGGAATCTGAAGCCAGTTCGTAGCGAAGTTTGGTTGATTGATTTTGGGATAGCAGCAAAAGTACGCCCCGCTCTTGTTGTGAGTGAACCTTATGGAGATGAGGATCGAGCTTTGATTGGTGTGATTCCTCATACAACTAGTATCAGAGGCTCCCAATATGAGATTCAGATCTCCGTTCCCTTTCTGAAAAGAAAAGGTGCCTTCCTACTTCAGGGTTTTGTAACCGTTCCTCCACCCTATTTTGTGAAAAAGCTTGCAATGCTATCGGAATCACAGATGAAATTAATTGAAAACGGGCTGAAAGATTGGCTCCGCCTTTAATAATCGTCATATAAACCTTCGTCTTCTGGGGCATAACTATTCAGGAATGAAGAATGAAGGCGATCGCTAACCAACGTTTTGGGCTGAATGGTGATCACCCACTTCCCTTTTTGAAAATGATGTTTTAACAAAACGCCCTTACCTCAAAAAAGAATGGTGTATTTACGTTATCGAAAACCCTATTCGCTGTGAACCTCAAGAAGATAATCGTTTTCGCTTTTGGGCGCAGATAAAAGAATTTGGCGATCGATACCTGAGAGTCATTACCCTAGAAGATAAGCTGACTATCCACAACGCCTTTCCAGACCGGAGCTTTAGACCATGAAGATGGCTCTTCGTTACCCTTTATGCTAAATCAACAGACAAGATGCCAAGATAACATACTTCTAACCCAAAAATTCCGAAAGTTTCTAAAGCCATAGCCTCTCCGTTTTATTAGTTTAAGTTTATTGTTGATTCCCTCGACCA
>NZ_JAPZRB010000122.1:0-29708 GCF_027531105.1 Microcystis sp. LE18-22.4A | reverse complement strand
ACTCAATTGTCTATCTTTTGGTATTAACCTGTTTGTGCCTTAAGTCCTTCCCTATATGAGTTTCAGCTACTTTTGGGCGTAGGTACTCTCATCGAATTTTATTTTAAGTTAATTATTTGCATAACAATTCCCGAAGAGCCGTGAATTTGGGCATTTGCCATGTGCTTGCAGTTCCATGTTAGCAAATAATCTAAGTTATAGACGGTTGCTAATGCCATATGTAAAGCGTCGTTAGATGCCTTTAGGGGCAGATTGCTTTGAGTCAGAAACGCTTGCGAAAGTTCAAACGCATCTTCTGTAAGTTCGAGAAGCATTAGGGATTGTAACAAGTTTAACCGTTGAGCGGCGATTATCGGATCTCCCTTAGCTGCCTCATCTTCAACGATCTCTGATGCGTAAAGCGTAAATGAGCTACTATGTTCGTTCCACCAATCTTGGGTGATCTTGATATTAGCAGCAACGATCAGATTGTCAGTGGGTCTGGCGGTTAAATGCCCAAAAATACTTGTTTCAATATAGACGCTTCCATTCACGGCAATCTAGAATATTTTTTCGCTCTCTATCCTACCTTATTTAATCTTGGTTTTGAGGGTGTTGGGTAACAGCCGTCAACCCAACCGACAGGATCAGCGTACTGCTACGCAGTGCCTTCGCCATCGCACTTAAACCCACAGCTGCAATTAATCTGCATGGTGCGTTCCCCAAAAATCGATCGCTGGAGCAGTAGGAGCCACTTTAGGGAACACACCCTACAAGATCAGCGGCGATCGCACTCCCCCCAAGACATCAAATCTTCTACTGTCAGAGAAGACTTGCTTAGTGAAGCAGATATTGTAAGATTCAACTCAGAGGGGCAAGGAAGATTGTCGGCATAAACTGCTCCGACAATATTATCGCAATTTTCAGTTTTCTTGCCGATATAGAAGACATCAGAGAATATTATCCTGCCTGGCTGTAGATCTCCACAATCAATCTCAATAGTTAGTTGGTCAGTAGTTTGATTGATGCACACATTGCCTGGTGTCTTAGTAAATCTCATTCTATTTAGATTTAGTTCTGGTCCGAGAGATTGCTTTTTGGGCATTTGAGGAAGATTTTCCTTTTGAAGCATTTCTATCTGCATTAAAGAGTTAACTGAGAACTCGACTCTGACATTGCGCGCAGCGACACGCCCAACATTTGAGATAGATAGTTGAACTGGGCGAAATAGATTACGTACATAGATATAGTGAGCTAACTCACGGTAATATTGATGATTTGTTCTATACGCTGATATTGAATCAAGTATATAGGAATTTCTGGGCAAATCAGGCAAAGATGGGATGCTATAAGATGGCGGCAAGTTGCATAATTTAGCTTCAATTGATAAGTGTGAGCCAATCAGTTCCTTAGTATCTGGGTTGGAAAATACAACCGCAAGATTAGCGTCAATATCTTCAGGTTCCACCCTCATTTGTGCAATTTCATCTAAAGTAGCCGGTTTTTGTGGATCGGTTGAACTTCCTCTCCTCACATAAACCTTATCTTTATCCAGCTTTCCATATTTCTTCTTAAGATATATTGGTCTTGTTTGCTGTTCAATTCGGATAACACCTACTTGCTTGCCCTCAATAGTTGCGGCCTCGTAATGAAAGCGAACTGGCTGATTAGTGAGACTGTTAATAAATTGTTGAAGTGTGTGATCATCAAGATGATTTTGTATTCCTATTACTTCACTTTTTCCGCCCCGTACTTCCTCTACTCCAATCAAGATGTAGGCATCGGATCTTCGCCATGCGTTTGCGAATCCTAAAATATCCTTGACAAGTTCAGACTTCTCTTCCTCACTTGCCTTGGAGAATGGATATTGTTCTTTTTTGAAATCAAGCGTTGGACTTTCTTCTTCGTAAAGTAGGCTTTCAAGTAACTGAGTTTTCATTTAATTTGCTCTTTATGTATTAGTAACTGTACTAAGTCACAGGGGGAACTCGTAGCTTAGAAGTGTACGTCGGACTAGATGCTATACGGAAACTTTCCACATATCACGCCAAATACGCATTTTTTCAGGAAACTTTCCGTATATTACTCTCCTGTATAGCGATCGCAAGAACTCTTCCTATAACATTACAATAAGCGTGTTATGCCGAATTATTATAGGCATTCTCAGATGTTTTGAAAATCCCACAGGGTGGCCGATACAAAATTAGGTTATACTTCATCTTTATGAGAAACACTGCCACACCAGAATCGAATTGGGGAGATTGATTACCATATTTAACTTCATTTGTCAAGAAATTCGCTCATTTTTAGGTGCGATCGCTTTTTACACGATTATTCCGGTTCCGATTGCCTGGCCGGATTTTGGCAGAATTGCCCGATGGATTCCCTTAGTGGGCTTATTTTTGGGTCTAATTCTGGTTTTGCTCGATATAACTCTAGCTGGTCTGGGAATGCCACCCCTAACTCGTGCGGTTGTCCTTGTGACAGTTTGGGTTTATCTAACGGGAGGACTACACCTTGATGGAGTTAGTGACACGGCCGATGGTTTAGCTGTCACCGACCCCCCGCGTCGTTTAGCGGTCATGGCCGATAGTGTTACCGGGGCCTTTGGAGTCATGGCCGTGACCATGGTTTTGCTGTTAAAAATCGCCGCTTTGACCGATTTAAGCGATAATCGAGCCTTAGCTCTAATTTTAGCACCAATTTGGGGACGTTGGGGGCAAGTAATGGCGATCGCTCTTTATCCCTACCTCAAACCCACCGGCAAGGGAGCCTTTCATAAAGTGGCTTTTTGTCTGCCCTGGGACTGTGGGGGAATAATTTGGGGGTTAATCGCCCTATTTGGCGGTCTAAGCTGGGGAATAATCGCCATTAGTGCTGGAATCGCCCTCGCTATGCTTACTGGTTACTGGTTATATCGTCGTCTTCGGGGTCACACCGGTGATACCTACGGTGCGGTGGTGGAGTGGACAGAGGCTCTATTCTTGGTTTTTTTGACAATAATTAGCTAAGCTGCCAGGGTATTTAAATTGCTTGTTGAGATGAGGCAAGAGGCAAGAGGCAACAGTAAAGGAATTGGGGGAGATTCAACTAATCTAAGGATAGGCGATTAAAATGCGTCTCAGCTTAATAGACCTCTGGCATAATTAATTTTTGGGGATTCAAAAACGTCAACAATAAGGATTAACTGGCCTAAAATCTGTAAATAGACCATTTAATTGATTAATGTTCATTTTTAATTCTCCTGGCTACTGACTACTGGCTACTGACTCCTAACCAACCTGGACAATTGTTGATTTTTACCAGAGGTTTAATTTTTGCCCTCCACGGCCCGTAAACGGGTTAATTTCAGGGTAAATTTGCCCCCACCGGTTTCTCCGAAAGCTCTCACCCGAATAACATACTTACCCGACTCGGTAATGCGCGCAAAGAGGAGGGCATTAGTGCCACCATCGGGACCATCATCATTTTCCGCTACAGTGGAACCATCGGCGGCCAGGAGAATTAACACCCCATCAAAATTTTCCGATTTGAGATCGATGGCCACCTGATCGTCCTTGTCCAAATCTACGGTATAATCCCTAGCAAACCCCCCTTCCCCCGTGGGAATATCTTTGTCGGTGAGAGTATCGTTAATTTCTTTATTGAGGATTAGGGGGACAGGATTATAGATTTTTTCCGCTCGCACGGGTAAAGATTGACCGCTTAACCAGAATAAAGTGAGTAAGACGCATAAACCAGAATAGCGACCAGTCAAAGGAAATCTTGTCATAGGGCAGATGTTCGTTTTCTCAATCTCCCTATTCTACAAAAAACTGATAACTATCAGCAGTTCGATAAAATTAAATTCACACCCCAGAAAAGAGGAACACCGGAACTGCGGAACTGCGGAAGGGAAAAATATGTGTAATTAATTTTGTTAACTATGAACATATATTCCTTGCTGGCAAAACAAGTTAAAAATCCCCCTTGGAGCAAGAGGGAAGATAAAACCCGTTTAAGGTAATTGCTGTGATCATTAATTGACAATATTTAAAAGAGATTGATTGAAAAAGAACTAGAAGTTAAAAACTTAAAGAGGGTTCTTACATGGGCAAAGAAGCTAAAGACTGAGTGATATTATAGGCTTGACCGCGATAGGTAACGGCTACCGGTTTCTGAATGCTTTGAGCGACACCACGGTTTTTTAAATAGGGAACACCACGATAGCCTAAAATCAGCGGACTGGAAGCAACGGTGGCAGTGGGATTTTTCTCGTAAGCAATGCCGCGATAGGTTAATTTCATAGGTGTCTCTGGAGATAATTGGTGAGTTAGTCTTATCTCCAGCTGCGGCCAAATTAATTCCAGAAAAGCTCAACTTTTTTCTGGGTAAATATCCTACCAAGAAGACCCCCGATAGCGCATTTCTCGACGCAGAGCATAACGACGGGCAAAATTAGGAACATCGCCCCGACATTTGAGATAAAGACATTTAAGGCATCATCCGGCAACACCGTCGCTAAAACTCGCGCTTTGTCGATACCGGCTTTCTGGAGAATACTTTCATCGGTGGCGTTACCATTAAGAGTTAAGTAGCCTTTTTCCTGAGCTAATCCAATGTGATCGGGGTTATTATCGACGATAATAAAGGATTGGGCTGTTTTTGCCAATTTAGTCCTTAGAATGCGTCCTATACGCCCAAAAACGCAGATTATGACGTGATTTTCTAGGGATTCCATCTCTTTATTCATCTGGCGATCGCTAAAAGCTTTGATAATCCTTTTCAGTGAACTTTGCATCGATTTCCGTCACCTGACCATCTAGCTATCAGCTTACAGCAGAATTTGTACTAAATCCGTTGAGCATAATGCTACTTATAAGGACAGGCACTCATGCAAGAGGCACTCATGCAAAAGGGAGAATAAATAATCAGTTTTTAATAACTGGATTGAGTATAACGGAAGATTTTTGCAGGAGAGCTTTTTAACTGGCTGTTAACTTAGTCATAACTTGGATACTGTATAATCCCTATGTCAAGTGTCCGTAATAAAATTTAACCTAATCAAGGTCTGAGTATCAGTTTTGACTTTATTACTGAAAATATGAGTATTTCTCGCCGTAATTTCCTCACCTTTTTAACTGCCACTGCTGGTGTCTCTTTTTTCAGTCTGCAAGGGAAAAAATCTTCCTCTCTGATCAGCAGTCCTGCGATCGCTGCCAATAGTTTCGGGTTAAACTTTGCTGCAGTCAAACTGCCGATTCCCTTAAAAATTGACGGCATGAGCGATGAAAGCCAAAAAAGTGCCTATCAAACCTATAAAGTCCTAGATGATCTCGTTCTTCCTCAAGGATTCACCTATGATGTGCTGGCCCAGTGGGGGGATGCAGTGGGTGATTCCCGTTTCGGTTATAACAATGATTATCTATCTTTTATCGAAACCAGTCCGGGTCAAGGTTATCTAACCGTTAATTTTGAATATATCAGTGGTCGTACTTGGCTACAAACCTTTGAACAAGTGATTGGTAAAACCCTACCCGTCAAGGAAGTACGGGAAAAAACCAACGAAAAGGGTGAAATTGCCGCCTATCACCTGCAAGATGCCAGCTTAAAGGCAAAAATCGAGGAAATCTCCCTAGAAGGCCTAATTGATCAGGGAATTGGCGTAATTTCCCTGGCTAAAGATCAAACGGGAAAATGGCAACGTACCTATAGTAAAGCCGATCGCCGCATTACCGGTATCTCTGGACTAAAGGACGGTCACTACCTGAAAGCGACCGGTCCTGCTGTAGCAATTTTTACCAAAACCGATAAACTTGGCTACGATGACGGATTAGGGGCAAAAATTATCGGAACGTTGCAAAATTGCGCCGGGGGAACAACGCCTTGGGGGACTGTATTTAGTGCCGAGGAGAACTTTCAAGACCAAGTGACGGAGGTAGTGTTAAAAGATGGTTCCTCTTTGCATCCCGATACTACTCCCTTTATTCTCAATAGTGGGGAAGTGGATGGCCGGGGTAACGTCTTTGGGTTAGCGGGAAATAAATACGGTTGGATGGTAGAGGTGGATCCAGCCAATCCCGACGATTATGGCACAAAACACACTTGGTTAGGGCGTTTTCGCCATGAAGCGGTCGCTTTTCTCGCTCAAACGGGGCAACCCTTGGCGGTTTATTCAGGTTGCGATCGCAGAGGCGGTCATGTCTATAAATTCGTTTCCGAGGGCAAAATTAGCGATATTAAGCAGAAAAATAACTCAAAACTCCTAGAAAAAGGAATGCTCTACGGGGCCAAATTCAACCCCGATAAAACCGGTTATTGGATACCCTTAAATCCCGACACGGAGATAAATCCCGTCCTACCGAGTCAAATTGCCGCTAGTCGCGGGGATGGGGTGGTAGCCTTGCCGAATCCCGAAAGAACGGTCAATGATACTAAATTACTGCTATTTAAGGACGATGAGGAGATTCTAGCCTACAAAGCTAAATATAAGACCCTCGCAGACCTGTATGAAGGTAATAGGACGGAAAAACAGGGGGCAATTCTCATCGATGCTCATTTTGCAGCTAACGCCGTTGGGGTCACTTGTACTGGTCGCCCGGAAGATACGGAAGTGGACGAGAATGGCACTTTATATATGACCTTTACCTCTGGTAGTCCCAGTGAAGCGGAGGGAGGAGCCGATAAGGAAATATTTAAGGGGCCAAATGGCGAAATACCCTACGAATTTGGTTGGATTATCAGCTTAAGGGAAGATAATAACGATGCTGCTTCCTTAAGTTTTCGTTGGGATGTGGTCGCTTATGGAGGGGAACCGACAGAGAAAGGTGAGGGTTTTTCTAATCCCGATAACCTCGCTTTCGATAAACAGGGAAATCTCTGGATGGTTAGCGATATTTCCACGGGTGGGTTAAATCGAGAGATGAAAACTCGTTATCCCCAAGGGGTCCCGGTTAGTCAACGGGATTTATTGGGTATTTTTGGCAATAATAGCGCTTGGGTGTTTGCCAAGGGTCAAGAGCATCCCTATCCTTTTGCTATCGCTCCCATGGATGCGGAATTAACGGGATTGTACTTTACTCCCGACCAAGAGACGTTATTTTTGGCAGTACAACATCCGGGGGAAGCGGGGGGAATTCGTCGGGATTTGGCCTTTGAAAACCGCAAATTTGCCCTGAAAACCACTAATGGGCAGGAATTTGAACAAATACGACAAGTACCCCTAGGGTCGAATTGGCCCAGTGGTCAAGTTAATCAACCTCCCCGGCCGGCAGTGGTGGCGATTCGGCGAACCGAGTCAAAATCTGGATAATACATTTGTTTTAGATGATTGGTTTCCTTTGGGGATTTCCGAAAAACAAAAAAGGGGTCTTAGCCCCTTTTTTCCGGATTAGTTAGTTATTTTTTCGGCGATAACATCATCATCATGTTACGACCTTCTTTTTTTGGCGCTTGCTGTACCTCAGCCACATCCTGTAAGTCTTTGGCCATGCGCGCCAGTAATTCTTCCGCTAGGTTAGAGTGTTGAATTTCCCGGCCTCGGAAGGTAATCGTCGCTTTTACCTTATCTCCCGCTTTTAAAAAACGTTGCGCTTGGTTGACTCGCACGTTGTAGTCATGCTCATCGATTTTATAGCGCATTTTAACTTCTTTTATATCGGCTGTATGCTGTTTTTTCTTGGCTTCGCGGGCTTTTTTCTCCTGTTCAAACTTGTATTTGCCATAGTCCATAATCCGGCAAACGGGAGGATTTGCCGTTTCACTGACGAGGACGAGATCAAGTTCCTTTTCTTCGGCCACGCGTAAAGCTTCGGCAGGAGTAATAATTCCTAGTTGAGAGCCGTCGCTATCGATAACGCGGATTTCGGGAAAGCGGATTCTTTCGTTAATTTGGGGGAGATCGCGAGTAGTGCGTCTTTTATCTATCACAGGCGTTCTGGGTTATCTCTATTCTAGTTAGTTAATCGGGTGGAGTTTACAAAATGGTTTACTTGCTATTCTACCTACTCGATCGAGTTTCTTGGCCAATTGTTAAGTTTTCTTGCAATGTTAATTTTTAGCCGCCGGTCATCAGCCGCCGGCCGTCAGCCAGATAAGCTTGTTGTCTATGGGCCTTGTCAGACTAAGACCCTATACTCTCAGGAATCGATCGGTAAGGTGCGTTCTCCCTCGTTGCAGCAGGGAACGCACCCGACAAAATCGGCGGCATCGCACTACCCCTGTAAACCAATGTCTAGATTATAGTAGGACAGTATCAGGCGAAAGTTGATAAGATTTTCCAGTATGGTTAAATATTGCGCTGATGTTTTAATATTACTTATCGCCTAAAACTATGATTACTTATATTAAAATTCATGGCTTTAAATCCTTTGATAATTTTGAAATGGTATTCACGCCGCTTACTGTAGTTGCTGGGGTTAATGCTTCTGGTAAGAGTAATTTATTTGATGCTTTGCAATTGTTGGCGCGGCTGGCAGAAGTGGATCTGAAGACGGCTTTTAGCGAGCAACGAGGACATCCTAGCGAACTTTTTACCCAATATGATGAGGACGACTACGCCACGGAAATGGAATTTATAGTTGAAATGTTAGTCAATCGCAAGGTAAAAGATAATTGGGGTGGGGAAGTCGATCTTAAATATACAAGGTTGCGCTATCAATTAAAAATTAAACGGGAGTCTAATATAAGTGGATTTGAAAACTTGTATATTGTTGATGAACGTTTAGAAAATTTAAAGCACAATGAAGATAATTGGGTAAAAAATTATATTCCTAAGACAGTATTGGAAACTTGGCGACCAAAAGTAACGGGTAGGAGAGCCATTCCTTATATTAAGACTGAAGATATTAGTGGTATTGCTACCATTGTTGTACATCAAGACGGTCAAGCGGGGAATAAAAAAGTATTTCCCGCGAAAAACGCATCACAAACTGTTTTAAGCAGCATTAATACCATAGATTTTAAACATATATTAGCCGCCAAACAAGAAATGCTGAGTTGGAAGTTTATGCAGCTTAATCCCGAAGATTTGCGAGAACCTACTCGTCAAGATATGGGCATCAGAGATACAATAACAGCAAGCGGAAAGAATTTAGCCGCTGCTTTATTTCGCATCAAACAAGATGATGAATATACCCTCACAGCAATTTCCCGTGATCTCAATAATCTGCTACCGAATTTTACAGAAGTTAATGTTTATGATGACAAAGCAAATCGACAATTTATTATCAAGGTAAAAGGTGATGATGGTCGGGAGTTTTCTTCGAGAGTGCTTTCCGAAGGAACCCTACGTTTATTAACATTATGTGTCCTGCAATACGACCGACAACACACAGGATTACTGTGTTTTGAAGAGCCAGAAAATGGCATTCATCCTTTTCGTATTGAAGCAATGGCAAGATTATTAAAAGAGCTAACTGTCGATTTTAAAGATACTGAAATGCCTTTACGCCAAGTAATAGTGAACACTCATTCTCCGGTTCTGGTGAGTCAATTAATTAATTGGCAAGATGATGAAAATGTCAGCATTTGGCTTTCTCAACTTACCACTATAATATCCACTATTGAAGGGAAGCGAATTAAGATGAAAAGCAGTAATTTTCACCCTGTTATCAAAGAGAATAAAAAGCAATTAACCTTTTTTTTATACTAACTATTGATTAGGCGACTTACCATCTCTACCATTCCATATATGTTTAAATTTTTAATCTCTTCCTGAATTTGATCGATTGAACTTTGAGAATCATCACTACAGTAAGCCAATTGAACTTTCTTTCCCTGCGGATCGGTTAATAGGGTGATCAAGTCTTGATCGCTCGACACCTGATAATCTATATAGATGCCTTGTCTATCTTTGGCGGGAGTGAATTTACATGAATAATAGTTATCCTGTTTACGTTTGTCCGATGCTTGTCTAGCCAACAAGTTTTCGATTAACAAACAATCGGATTCTTTATGTTGCTCGTCGTGAATATAATTTTTTTTGCTTAAATCCGCTTTACTGTGAGTCTTGGAAACATAACGATAAAGCTCCGCTTTAGAATCATACTGGATAGGTAAAATAATAAATCCTTTCTCCTCTTCCTCTTTGATCGCCTTTCGAGGAATATCGGCATTATAGGGAGTTAATAGGATAGCTTGTAATTTATATTTGAGTTTACTGGTGACATGATCGGCAATTTCTTGTTTTAAAATATCTCTAAAAGTTGTAATTTGTTCGATACCTGTACTCGTGGAATTTTTATTAGTTCCCTTCATCTCGATAATTGTCAGCAGAAGTAAGTCATTCTGAATAAAAAGAGATAAATAATCAGGTCTTTTCTGCTTTTGATTTCTAACGAGAGGATCCTTCTGACGATCAGTTTTAAATAAAATACAAACGGAATCTTTTTCTGGCTTGGTAATCCGAAAGCTGACACCGCTTTCGGGTGGAGCGATCCGATTGGGTACGGTACAGAAAATAAGCAAATTTTCTAAAAAGTTAAATTTTTGCCAATCGAGTTTATTCTTCTTCTGAGGAACATCCTTCTTCGGTTTCTTGGTTTTGTTGTCCTGCTTCATAAATTGCAAAAAACTTTTGTTGAATATCAACTGATACATCGCTGAGAGTATCCCAACGAATACCGTATTCAGGGTCGTGTAAAGAAAGTAATTTATTATTTTTTATTTCATAGGCACTAACCTGTTCCATTTTAAGAAAACCTCGGCTATCTTGCAGATAAAGCAATTTAGCTTGTTCGGCTAAAAGTTCTGGATTTTGGTGATTACCATTAACGATATTGTTAAGATGAGCCATCAAATAGGGGCTATGAGTCGTCAATAAAATTCTAACTCCTAAATTTACTAAAATCGCTAAAGATTCTAACAATTTTACCTGAGATTCTGGATGTAAGTTCATTTCAGGCTCATCGATCACCAGAAAATCCCCCGATTTTGCTCGATAGCGCAAATAGAGTAAAAGCGGGGCTAATTGTTTAATAGACGAGGAAGCATTATAAAGATCGATCTCTAAACTTCTTTTTACCGAAACTTTAATTTCTCTGCCTCCGAATTTAGTCTTTTTAAAGATTGTTTTATTGTTATTTTGAATATACTTTTCAATTTGATCGGCTAATTTTTGAAAATCATTTTTGTTTTTGGCAATGGGATCGGGCTTATTTTCTAGTTCTATGTCAGTTAAAAAATCTAAAAAATCCTCTACTGGTTGAGGATAGCGAATATCCCCCTGTTCTTTTAGTAACTCTAACTGTCTATCTCGATTAATACGTCCTTGTATCAATAGCTCTCTCTGATTCTCTTTAAGTAGCTTATATCTTCTATTAGCCAGCACTTTATAGGTATTTATAAAAACGTTTCTTTCGGCGGGTAAAGGAAGTATGTAAGAAAATGAAAATGTTACAACACCAGCAACAAAATCAAGAAGAACCATGTTTTTATAATCATAAATTTCAGCTTCTTTTTCTGGATAAAATAAAATCTCATTATTGTTGTCGCTTCGCTCGATTTTCTTGATTCCAAATGAAGCTAATGACTGGCGATACTCAATTATATACGCTAAAACTTTTTCTATAGCTGTTTTAATATCATCTTCGGAAATTTCGATACTGAATTTCGTTTTTTCAAAAATCTTGCCGCTAGAATCTTGGAAAAAAGATTGTAGTTTTATCCCGCTAAATTCAGATGCGGACTTTTGAACAATTTCGGATATAACATTATAAAAACGTCGGTCTATTTTTAAAGACCAATGATCGGCTTGATTTGTAAATTCTATTTTTTCTAAAATTTCACTAGAAAAAAAAAGGCCGTCACGATGATTAATCCATAACCCATAAATCGAGTAGGCGATATAAGTTTTATTAGAATTATTCGGGCCAATAATAACGGTTAGAGGCCGAAGATCCACTTCTGCCTCTTTAATACTACCTAAATTCAAGAGTTTGATTTTCATCATAAAAACGAACACTCCGAATACAGACCCTTATTTTACCCGATTCGTACTCGCTTGCGCCGATTCTTTAGTTTTATCTTCAAACGCGACCTTGATCGAGAAACGAACAGCGATCGCTTTCTGAGAAAAAATTGATCGCCAACCGACAATCCAAAACGCTGTCATTACCTTTCTAAAGCAACAAGCTAGTGGTTAGCTGATCACTGAAAGCTCCTTAAATATCTAACCTTTGGTAGATGCTATTAAGATGATTTAGGTGCTGCTGGGGATCAAAGCAACTTTCGATCTCGTCGGGGGATAAAATGCCGGTAACTCGCTCATCTTGGCTGATAAAAGCTTTAAAATTGCCGTTATCGGTGTTCCAAGCGCGATGGGCGTTTTCTTGGACGATTTTATAGGCAGATTCCCGGCTAATTCCCTTACTCACTAAAGTTAAAAGAACTCTTTGACTGAAAATCACGCCACCATAGACATTCATATTTCGCTTCATGTTTTCGGGATACACCAGCAGATTTTTGACTAAATCGGTGATTTCCTTGAGCATAAAGTGGGTCAAAATGCAAACATCCGGCAGCATCACCCGTTCTACGGAACTATGGGAAATATCTCTTTCGTGCCAGAGGGCGATATTTTCTAAGGCGGAAACGCTATGACTACGGATAATTCTCGCCATTCCCGTTAAGCGTTCTGAGCGGATGGGATTACGTTTATGGGGCATAGCGGAGGAGCCTTTTTGTCCTTTGGAAAAGTATTCTTCCACTTCTAGGACATCGGTTCTTTGCAGGTTGCGAATCTCCACGGCAAAACGTTCGATCGAAGCCGCTAATAAGGCTAATTGTTGCACATAATCGGCGTGTCGATCGCGCGATATCACTTGAGTGGAAGCGGTATCCGGTTCTAATCCTAACTTCTGACAGGTTAACGCCTCAATTTTCGGGTCAATATTGGCATAGGTTCCCACTGCACCGGATATTTTACCGATGGCGATGTCTTGGCGCAAGCGAATTAAACGATCGCGTCCCCGCAGCACTTCCGCTAACCATCCCGCTAGTTTAAAGCCAAAGGTGATCGGTTCGGCGTGAATGCCGTGGGAACGTCCCACCATGACTGTATAACGGTGTTCTTGGGCGCGATAACGCAGGGCTTGAATGAAATCTTCTAATTGTTCTAAAATCAGGTTTAAACTGGCGACTAATTGTAAGGACAGGGCGGTATCTAATACATCAGAACTGGTTAAACCCAAATGAATATAACGCCCCGGCTCGCCCACATATTCGTTAACATTTGTTAAAAAGGCGATGACATCGTGGCGCACTTCTGCTTCTATTTCTAAAATGCGATCGGGATCAAAATTAGCTTTTGCCTTAATTTCTTCCACTGCATCCCCGGGAATATAGCCTAATTCTGCCTGCGCTTCACAGACGGCTATCTCTACCTCTAGCCATGTTTGATATTTATATCTATCCGTCCACAAATTCCCCATCGCAGGGAGAGTATAACGCTCGATCACTATTAATTATTCCAAGACAACCGTTTAATTGTATCGGATCGGGGTAAGTCTGGGAATAGGCAGGGGGCAGCGGGGAGTTTTGTTTTCCCCACTCCCTTTTTTCCGGGTAGTGATTCGTTGGTAAGTAGTCGGACATAAATTCTGTTGTCTATCTTAAGAAATGTAAATTGCCGCAATTCTTACTGACGACCGACTCCTGACTCCTGACGACCGACTCCTGACGACCGACTTCTGACGACCGACTCCTTACCCCACAGTTAACTTTACTTTTGTCCAACTACTTAGCGGTGAACTATCTTGTTTAATTTAGCTTGAATCGAATCCCTACCCCCTTGCTTCAACCCATGCTCGCATTTTACCCGGATTGTTCAATCCGTAGGGATCGACGAGTTGTTTAAATTCTAGTTGTAGCGGATTAATCTGTCGGCTGCCGCCATCTTCCATGATATAAGTGTGAGGATTGGCAATGGCTGCCCCCTGTTGTTCATAGATAGCAATAATCTCATTTAATCGAGTTTCTGTGGTAAATTCTAGCAAGGGAAGACCGGCGGGAATAACTTTACCTTGAAATTTCAAAAATTCTAGGTGCATCATTATTTCCTCACCAAAATAATTATGGAGTTTCTCTACCGTAGCTAGATTAAAATAAAAAGCTTGTAGATAAGTTATCTTGGGGTTACAACTACGCGCATGGAGAGTGGTATGATTCCAAGTAAATTCTAAGATACTGTTGCCTTTTTGGGTTTCTTCTGGCGTTTTATAGTAAGTAAGTTCACCATTATATTCTTTAATTAAAGACTCTAATGCGACTCGATCGCCCGCCGATACTATTAACAAAACTGCCGCTTTCCCCGTGGTTAAATAATCCTTAAGAGCAGTAAAATAAGCGGGAATTGGCCAAGAGTGAACACTAACCATTTTCTTGACAATGCCATCACTATCACTGAGAGCTTGACCGAATTTAGCGGCGGTGAGAAAATCGGCAAAAGTAACGATAAATTCTGCCCAAGGATAACAGGGAGCGAGGGCTATTTCTAACTCGGTAATAATGCCATTGGTTCCGTAGGCATGATTGACTTTTTCTACCTCATCCCCCCGTAATTCGATAATTTTTGGTTCCGCTTCTAGGGTGACTAATTGCACTGCTTGCAGATTGCCCCTATCCTTTAATTGTCCATAATTAATCGAACCCATGCCCACACTGCCACCCCCGATAAAACCGCCAATTGTCGCCGTCCGATAGGTAGAGGGAGCCATTCTTAATTCCCAACCGATTGCGCGAGCTTGTTTATCAAAAAATGCCATTTTTACCCCCGCTTCTACCCGGGCTGTCCCCGGTTCGATCGAGATAATTTTTGTTAGTTTGGTTGTGTCTAAAATTACTCCTCCCTGCAAGGGAACACATTGACCATAATTACCTGTACCCGCACCTCTAACTGTTAAAGGAATTTGGTATTTAACGCAGGTTTTAGCGATGTCAATAACCTCTTGGCTATTGTGGGGACGAATGACTAAATCAGCCCGTTTATCTTGCAGTTGTGCTTCTAAAATGGGACTAAAATGATAATAATCTAAGGAAAGTTTCGCCACTTGCCCCGGATCGGTGATAATTTCTAGATGGGAAAGCTCTTGAATGAGATTTTGACAATTAGATTTCATGGTTAGGTATTAGTGTAAAATTAGTTTCCTAGTCGAGATGACAATTCAGTTATCAGTTATCAGTTATCAGTTATCATTCATAATTCATAATTCATAATTCCCCCATTTCCCCATCATCTTACACCCTACACCCCACACCCTACACCCTACACCCTACACCCCACACCCTACACCCTACACCCTACACCCTACACCCCACACCCTACACCCTACACCCTACACCCTACACCCTACACCCTACACCCTACACCCCACACCCTACACCCTACACCCTACACCCTACACCCTACACCCCACACCCCACACCCCACACCCCAATCAGCGATCGCCCCATCAGGAAAAATTAAAAACCGATCGCCTAGGCGGTCGGTTTTACTAAGAAGTATAAACTTTTATTAACTTTGTTTGCTGAGAAACTGTTGAGCTTGTCTAATAGCGGCAGCGCCGATATTGAAGAAAGCCCAGCCACCAGCAATAAGCAAAGGGGTTAAAACGATCAACACTCTCCAGTCCATAGATTTCCTTCTCCTCGGTCAGTGCTTAAAAGATTGTTACTTGATTCTCATTTTATATTTATACCCTAATCCGCCCGTTTTGGGAATCCAGTATCAGTAGCTTTTCCCCCATGAACGAGGGCAAGTTTAGCATAGCGCTCGGCGTGTTCGATCAACTCTTGAGCCTCCTGTGGCGACACTTCCCGGACGCGTTTAGCGGGAATACCCACCACTAAAGATCGCGGTGGTATATCTTTTGTTACAATACTACCCGCCCCGACAATACTACCCGCCCCGACGCGCACACCATCGAGAATCACTGCCCCAATGCCGATTAAACAACCGCGTTCAATATGGGCTGCGTGAATTACCGCCCGATGCCCGATGGTAACGTAATCTTCAAGGATAGTAATTTTGCCCGGATCTCCGTGTAGGATTGCCCCATCTTGGATATTAGTATAGGCCCCAATTTCGATGCGTTCCACGTCGGCGCGCAATACCGCCCCATACCAAACACTCACCCCGACAGCTAGGGAAATATCGCCCATTACCGTGGCATTGGGGGCGATAAAAGCCGCTTGACTGACATCGACAAGCGGCCAGAAATTAGAAGTTGATCTTAAGTTATCTAAAGACATGAAAGGATCTACACTAAAGTCGAAAGAGAATACCCGTCCAATTTGGTTGGGTATAATATGGATAGGCTTATTGGTACAAAGATAGCAATTTTTAGTTTAGGTTCTTCCATGATCAATGCAAGTTTACAATACCCTGTTTTTGGCCCCGATATCCATTGTCCTCACTGTCGGCAGCTAATCCCCGCCCTCACTTTGACGGATACCTATTTGTGTCCGCGCCATGGAGCTTTTGAAGCCGATCCCAAAACGGGAGAGTTGGTTCACTTGCAGTCAGGACGGCATTGGCGACTCTGGAATGGTGAGTGGTATCGTCAACACACTCACCCGGATGGTATTCGTTTTGAGATTCACGAAGCACTCGATCGCCTCTATACTCAAGGATTTAAAGCGACTAAAGTAATTATTGCCAACCGTTATCGCGATTTAGTTAGTTCCTACCTAGAACGTAACACCACTTGGCGCGGTAATGGACCGGGTGAAGCCACTATTCCCCGTCTCTACGGTTTACCAGTAGAATTTAGCCCCGATGCCCCCGATGAACCCTGTTGGGATGTAATTAATTTTGATCTGGAAAAAGAACCGGGGGTTCCCAAACGTTATCCCTATTTTCGTCTTTTTGATTAATCAATAGCCATCGGGAGTCAGGAGACAGAAGACAGGAGACAGGAGATAGGAGATTATTTCTATTTATTCTCCCCACACCCCACACCCGACACCCCACACCCCACACCCGACACCCCACACCCGACACCCCACACCCGACACCCCACACCCCACACCCGACACCCCACTTCCCCACTTCATAATTCTTTCTCCTGAAAATGCACCATGCTTCTATCCGCACCGCTAATATCCATCGGGCGATCGCTTTTTACCAACTTCTCGGTTTTACCCTCGAGGAAAGATTCACCACGGGTTATACTTTGGCCTGTTGGCTAACGGGGTTAAACGGACGCATCGAATTAATCCAAATTCCTCAACCGAAACCCGCCCCCGATGCCTTTAGCGATCAGCATTATGTCGGTTATTATCACTTGTCTTTTGACCTAACAGAAAATGTCAGCAATTTACCAGAATGGTTAGAAAAATTAACAAATAACTTTCAGCAAGCTCATCAAGAGGATGCCGATTTATATCAACCTTTAAAAATTCTTTTGCCACCCCAACAACAGATGATCGGCGATCATGTCTATGAAGTCACCTTTATTGCCGATACAGACGGGTTACCCCTGGAATTTATCCGTCGTTTAACGCCGAAATCAGCGATCAAGGTCTCAATAACGGAGATGGAGGCGACAGTGCCAGCAAAAACTCCCTAGCTATACCAGTCTCCTCCAGATGATCTACATAAAAACTTAAGAATGATCCCCGTCTGGTGATAGACTTTTGACTGTTAAGGAAACAAACTCACTAGATAAATCATAGATCAGCTGTAGGGAGGATCATCGAGTGGAAAGTACGCTAGGGTTAGAAATTATCGAAGTGGTCGAACAGGCTGCCATTGCCTCCTCGAAGTGGATGGGTAAAGGCGAAAAAAATATCGCCGATCACGTCGCTGTAGAAGCGATGCGCGAACGGATGAATAAAATTCATATGCGCGGTCGCATCGTTATTGGAGAAGGGGAAAGAGACGAAGCTCCCATGCTCTATATTGGCGAAGAAGTGGGTATCTGTACCCAAGTTGATGCCAAACAATATTGTAATCCCGACGAATTAGTCGAAATCGATATCGCCGTCGATCCCTGCGAAGGCACTAACTTGGTTGCCTACGGTCAAAATGGTTCTATGGCCGTGTTAGCTATCTCCGAAAAAGGTGGGTTATTCGCCGCTCCTGACTTTTATATGAAAAAATTAGCCGCTCCCCCAGCAGCTAAAGGTCATGTGGATATTAATAAATCGGCGACGGAAAACCTGAAAGTCCTTTCCGATTGTCTCAATCGTTCGATCGAAGAACTGGTGGTAGTAGTTATGGATCGTCCCCGTCACAAGGAATTAATCCAAGAAATCCGCAACGCTGGGGCCAGAGTTCGTCTGATCAGCGATGGTGACGTATCGGCCGCTATTTCCTGCGCTTTTTCGGGAACTAATATTCATGCTCTCATGGGTATCGGTGCCGCTCCGGAAGGGGTAATCTCGGCGGCGGCTATGCGTTGTCTAGGCGGTCACTTTCAGGGACAATTAATCTATGATCCCGAAGTGGTCAAAACCGGTTTAATCGGCGAAAGCCGCGAGGGTAATCTCGCTCGTCTGCAAGAAATGGGCATCACTAATCCCGATCGCGTTTACGGTTGCGAAGAATTAGCCAGTGGCGAAACCGTCCTCTTTGCCGCCTGTGGGATCACCCCCGGCACCCTGATGGAAGGGGTCCGCTTCTTCCATGGTGGCGCTCGTACCCAAAGCTTGGTGATCTCCACCCAATCGAAAACCGCTCGCTTTGTCGATACCGTTCACCTGTTCGACCAACCCAAATACATTCAACTGAGATAATTCTCTGACCCGGTGGGGTGGGCATGGCTCACCTCGCCCCCATTGGTAAAAATATATAAAGTTTTTTTTCAAACATCTTTTATTTGCATCCCGATTGGGACTAAATTGCAACAATTAGAGACATAACGCACTGATCTTTATCAATAATTTTTGTAGCCTGAGCAACATTTGTAGGAGAACATAAATGAATATTGCTGTAGTGGGCTTGAGTCACAAGACAGCCCCTGTGGAAATTCGCGAAAAATTGAGTATCCCGGAAGCGAAAATCGAGTCCGCCCTTACCCACCTCAAGGGTTATCCCCACATCCAAGAGGTGGCGATTATCAGCACCTGTAACCGTTTGGAGATCTACGCCGTGGTTACGGATACGGAAAAGGGCGTGGTGGAAATTACCCAGTTTCTCGCTGAAATCGGGCATATTCCCCTTAATGTCCTGCGTCGTTACCTGTTTACCCTGCTGCATCAGGATGCTGTCCGTCATCTGCTGCGGGTGTCGGCCGGTTTAGAAAGTCTTGTCCTCGGTGAAGGGCAAATTCTCGCGCAAGTTAAAAATACCCATAAATTAGCCCAGAAGTACAATACTATTAGCCAGTTACTCGATCGCCTGTTTAAACAAGCGATGACTGCCGGTAAACGCGTCCGCACGGAAACCAGCATCGGCACGGGAGCCGTATCGATCAGTTCGGCGGCGGTGGAGTTAGCCCATGCTAAGGTGACAGACCTCAGCAGCAAGAAAATCGCTATTATCGGGGCAGGGAAAATGTCCCGATTATTAGTTACTCACCTTCTGGCTAAGGGTTCTCAGCAAATTGCGATCGTCAATCGCTCCCAAAGACGGGCCCAGGAGTTGGCCCGTGAATTTCCTAACCTACCGCTGCAACTATATGGCTTAGAAGAGATGATGACTACCGTAGCGGCATCGGATATCGTCTTTACCAGTACCGGAGCCACGGAACCAATTTTAACTAAAACTTTATTGACAGAAGTGACGATTTCTGCTAACTCGCTGATGTTAATCGATATTTCCGTTCCCCGCAACGTCCATACCGACGTGAAGGAATTGGCACAAGTGCAAGCTTTTAACGTCGATGATCTCAAAGCGGTGGTTGCCGCCAATCAGGAAAGTCGCCGTCAGATGGCCAGGGAAGCAGAGGCACTCCTAGAGCAGGAAGTGGAAGCTTTCGAGCTTTGGTGGCGTTCTTTGGACACTGTCCCGACAATTAGCTGTTTAAGAAGCAAAATTGAAGATATTCGCGAACAGGAATTAGAAAAGGCCCTCTCCCGTTTGGGGACGGAATTCGCCGAAAAACACCAAGAAGTTATCGAAGCAATGACCCGCGGTATCGTCAATAAAATCCTTCACGAACCCATGGTACAACTGCGCGCCCAACAGGATATCGAAGCGCGTAAGCGCTGTTTACAATCCCTGCAAATGCTCTTTAATCTCAGTGTCGGAGAAGAATATAGTTAGGGGCCGACAATTGACAAAAATTAAGGGCGATTCTATGGGTCTGTTAAGATGATTTTGAGGGATTGGGGGTGAATAATTTGGCAAGATTCCCCTATCCACAATTTCAAGATTGACAGACCAATAGACTTTTGGCTGTGGAAATGCGGTAATTATGCCCAAATTGAGGGGGTGTTAAAGCGATGGAAGTGGGATAGAGGAGGGTGTGGGACCGCAGGGAGCGGTATAATTGATAGTTAGGCTGTTAAAAACTGAGTTCTCTCTTTCACAGATTTGTCATCAATCCCATTGTTAGCTTGTTATACTTGGAAAAGCATACTAAGCCTGAGTAATATGGAAAACCTTGCAGAAAAAGTAGCCTTAGCAGAAAAAGTAGCCTTACTCGAAAAAGCAGTCTCAGATGAGAGAAAAAGGCTGTCGTCTGATAGACTTGACATTTCTTTTGGGGAGTTGATCAGCCTATACAAAAATAATGAATTAATAATTAGACCAGAGTATCAGAGATTATTCCGATGGTCAGAAGCACAAAAAACTGCACTTATAGAATCAATTCTACTCTCGATTCCAATTCCTCCAATATTTGTGGCCGAGGATAAAAACGGTGTATGGGAATTAGTCGATGGATTGCAACGTGTTTCTACTTTCATAAGTTTTTTTGGTGAACTAAAAGGTAGTGGATGGACAATTGACTATCAAGAAGATATAGACAGATCAGGAGTCGAAGAAGAAGAAATTGATGAGGAAAGCGGGGAAGAAACTGGGGGGATAAAAACTATAAATAAATGGACTTTGCAAGAAGGAGGATTGGTCAAAAGCTTGCAAGGCTTTAATATTGATAATCTTCCAACAAATCTAAAAATAAACTTGAAAAGGGCTGTTTGTAGAGTTGAAATTTTGAGAGGAGAAAGTAGCACTTCCATGAAGTATGAGTTGTTTAAACGACTCAACTCTGGAGGTTCAAAATTAACTCCACAAGAGATAAGAAATGCAATTTATCGAGGGGTTAATCCCAGGCTTAACGAGCTTTTACTAAAAGTTAGTCAAAGCACAGTTTTCAAATCTCTTACTCAATTAAGTAGTGGCAAACTTAATGAATTATATGATCAAGAATTAGTTCTTAGGTTTTTTGCTTTCTACAAAAATGCTGAAAATGTTAATGAAAATATGGAGAAGTTTTTAAACGATTTTATGGAGGAAACTGTTCAGGACGCTAGTTTTAAATATGATGTTTATGAATCTCTCATCATGAGAGTTTTAGAGTTAATTTACCAAATAGAAGACAAAAAGATATTTAGAAACGAGAGAAACTTTTTTGTTCCAGCTTATTTTGAGGGGATATTAATCGGAGTTGCTCAAAATATCGAGACGTATGCTGAAGACCTTGAACTTTTGAAATCAAAGATAACACAATTAAAAAGTGACGACGACTTCAAAAGATATTCTGGGACCGCTTCTAATAGTAGAAGTCGGATTAGAAATCGTCTTAAAAGAGTAGATGAAATTTTTAAATAATAAACTTAGCAATAGACTATGGATGATTTTGATAGGGCATTGCAAGAGATTATTGAAGAGAGAATATCTGTTCTTTTCGAAATTGAGAGAGCAATTTTTACGAGAAGGTACTCTCTATCTTCAAAGCATCAAGACATTTTCTCAACTCAATCAATATCGATGATTTATTCTTTATGGGAAAGCTTTATCCAAAAATCTTTCAACCTCTATATTGATGAACTTAATAATGTTGGCAGAGATCTTCATGATTTTTGCGATGAAATAGTTATTCACCACATGGAAAACTCCTTTAAACAGTTCAAGGAATATCCTACAAATGACAATAGAAAAGTAAGGTTTTTTGCTTCACTTAAAGAGTTTCACGCTGGGGATAGCTGCACTTTTTCAAGAGTTGTTAATACCGAGAGTAATGTTGGTTTCAACGTCTTAAACAAATTACTCAAAAGCTTTGCACTTGAAAAGTTTCCAGAACATTGGAAGGATTATGCACATCCGAATCCTAATTTAAAGGAATCCTTAGAGTTATTTCTGCGGTTACGCAATGCTGTAGCTCATGGAGGTGATTTAGCACCAGAGGATAGGATTAACCAGGAAGTCTATACCAGATTTAAGAAGTTGGTGACAGATTTGATGTATGAAATCCGATTGAAAATGTTGTATGGTCTTAAACATAAAACATTCTTAAAGTCGCAGTAGCATATTGTAATAAATAGCAGGTAATAGTAATTAGCTGTAGCTGTAGGGTGCGTTCCCTGATGCAAGTCCTACTGCTCCACCAATAGATTTTTGGGAACGCACCATGCTCATTTATTGAAGCTGTGAGTCTAATGGGACTTAAACACAAAACCGAACTTTTTTTAGCTATAATCAAGTCATAGTGGGACTTAGACAAAAAACAAATCGATAAAAGCCTCAACTCCAATCCCCGCTTGGGATTTACTTCGAGAAGCTCACAATCGCTGAAACCCAGACAGATCAAGGAAAATCATAAATCGAGGTTAACCCTTTGTCCCGTAATGGTTTGAGCCTTTTTTGCTGACCGAAAACGCCTAAGTCCCAATAGAAGGTTTTTGCGTCATTTTTAACTAATGTAACAAGCAGATGACGTATCCCTAATTAAGTGCTAGTCTGGCAGAAGATATTATGTTGCTTAGACTTGCAGTAATTTTCTCAAATGTCAATAGCTAATTAATTACAGCCTTTCTTCTCAAGGTAAAGCATAGACTAATCCTTGCCAATTAGGTATTTCAGATGCGAGAAATAACCTCATGTATATGGTAAACGATGTATCCACAAGTGAGGAATAGGAAAATGTCCAGTGATAATAAAAACAATAGTTTAATCGTACAGATTATTAGTTCTGTTATTATAGCCCTTCTTGCTGGAGCGACAGCCCCCTGGTGGTGGCAAGAAATTAAATCTTTTTTTGCTGGTAAATCACCGGAACCGACACCAATACCAACCCCTACATATACGCCACCACCAACACCGGCACCAATACTAAACCCTACATATACGCCACAGAAAACCTCAATTAATATAGCTTATGCCGGGGATAATTTTGGATGTGTTCTGCCCATAGCTGTCAACATTAGTGGTGAATATTTTTATCCGCAAGGAAATTTTTCTACTATAAATAATATTGACTTAGGACAACAAAGATATCAAATAACTGGACAAATTCGTTGTCAAACTATTGGCAATTGTCAAGTCTATGGGGAAGGGGTAATTAATGTAATACCAAATAATACCTACTATGTGATTTGGCAAAATAAAAGTATAGGTCAATGTACTGCACGTTTGCAATAACCTTGCTTGTTGCTCGGCAAAATATCAAGATCTCCTTTTTCCTTTTTCTCTTGAAACTGACTCCCGAATTATACTGTATGAGCTAACGACTAAGCGTGATAATTTTTTGAAAATCTCTTTGAATAATGGCAAAATTTTTGTCAGTTAAAAGCGGCACATGAACGAATAAAGCTCTCGGATGATGTTTTAAGACTTGAAAATATAATTCTTCGCAGACAAACTGACCGGCATTATCGCTGATATAGCTATAGGCAAGCTCTTTGACAAAATCCTTAAGAGGAATTGGTGTCAATAACTTTTTTGTGCTACTCCTAGCCTGAGATTCTAAACTTAAACGATAACGATTTTCTGCCATGCCACAACAAATAACGAAATCAGGCTTTTTGTCTTGAATAGCTTTGATAACTCGTTCACTGGCTCGATGGGTATTAACGGGAAGTTGACGCAAAAATAAAAGCTTTTTTGGATAATTATCTTGAATGGATACTAACAAATCATCGGAGGAATTACTCCGGTGATGGCATAACCAAGGCGCAAAAGAAGTTAAGAGAATTGTCAAGTTATCTCCTGATAGTTAATTGGGATGATCAACAAAAAAGCGAGCGAGGGGACAAAAATTGCTACAATAACTGACGTGACCTCAATTAAAGACGAGATTGATATCCTATGCAACGCCGTAAATTTTTGCTGATCAGTGGCAGTTTAGGCGGTTTTAGCTTGGTAGCTTGCGCTCATCAAATTTTACAGCCCGTTACTTCCAAAAATCCCCCTGAGTCGGCTGTTAAACAAGCACAAAAGGCGAAAAAAGTCAAGATAATTGTGATTAGTGACCTTAATAGTCAATACGGTTCCACAACTTACGATCCCGAAATCGATCGAGCTATCCCTTTAATTATCAATAATAAACCCGATCTGGTCCTCTGTGGTGGCGACATGGTGGCGGGACAAAAAAGCAGCTTGACAGAGGCAGCAATTAACGCCATGTGGTCAGCCTTTGATCGCCATATCGCCGCGCCCCTGCGAGCTGCTAAAATACCTTTTGGTTTTACCATCGGTAATCATGACGCTTCTGGAGCTTTATCGGCAGGAAAATTTATCTATGCTCAAGAGAGAAAATTAGCCCAAGATTATTGGCAAAACCCCCAACATGATACAAGTTTAAATTTTATCGATAAAACCGGCTTTCCTTTTTATTATACTTTCACTCAAAATGGTATATTCTATCTAGTTTGGGATGCCTCCACTCATTTAATCTCTCAGGAACAACTAAATTGGGCAGCAAAAAACTTGAGTAGTAGCGACGCTAAAAATGCTAGGATGCGGCTAGTAATCGGTCATTTACCCCTCTACGGTATTGCCGTGGGCAGAAATCGACCGGGGGATTATTTAGCCGATGCCGAGAAATTAAGAGCGTTTTTAGAGGGCCATCAGGTGCATACTTATATTAGTGGCCACGCTCACGCTTACTATCCGGGTAAACGGGGGCAATTACAATTATTACACGCGGGAGCTTTAGGCAGTGGACCGCGACGGTTATTGAACAGTGAACAAGCGCCCAGAAAAACCCTAACAATTGTCGATATTAATCCCCATCAACAGGAAACAGTTTACACCACCTACGACATGAAAACCCAAGAGGCGATCAATATTACCAGTTTACCTCCTTTGATTATGGCTCCCAACGGGCAGGTTTTACGTCGAGATATTCCATCGGTTAACTAGAAAGGAATTCCCCTAATGGCCACTGTCATCAGCACCGTTAATATGAAAGGAGGAGTAGGAAAAACTACCCTTACCGTCAACCTTGCCACCTGTTTAGCTAAATTTCAGCAAAAACGAGTCCTTGTCCTCGATTTAGACGCTCAAATCAGTGCGACTCTTAGCTTAATGTCTCCCCACGAATTCGCTCAACTGCGTCGCAAAAAACGCACTTTAAGCTATTTATTAGAAGCAATTATCAAACCCAATCCCTACAATAAATTAACTATTGATGATATTATTGTCCCTTCAGTCTGTGAAATACAAGGCTTAGATCTACTGCCGGGAGACATCGAACTTTATGATGAATATGTCGTCTCAGAAACCCTGCACCACCAAGCAATTTTACAGGAAGATTTAGGCTTTGATCATGCTTGGAATAACCTGGAAAGAATCTTAATTCAAAAAATCATTGATCCCATTCAAGACCGTTACGATTATATTATCATGGATTGCGCTCCAGGCTATAATCTTTTAACTCGTAGTGGTCTATGTAGCAGTCATTTTTATTTACTACCTGCCCGTCCCGAACCTTTATCAATTGTCGGCATTCAGCTATTAGAAAGAAGAATAGTTAAACTGAAAGCTAGTCATCAAGAAACCGCACCGATTAACCCCGGTTTACTCGGTATAGTTTTTATTCTTTCCGGTGGTGGTTTACTCAGTCGCTACTATAATCAAGTCATGCGCCGGGTACAACAGGATTTTCAAGCCCATCAAATTTTTGCTAATGCGATTCCTATGGATGTTAATGTAGCTAAAGCTGTGGATATGTTCGTGCCTGTGGTGGCAGCTATGCCCTCTTCTAGTGGTTCCAAAGCTTTTATGAAACTCACAGAAGAATTCTTGATGAAAGCCAAAAAATAGGAGATAATTACTATGGTCATTGAGTGGTTAGAATTTCAAGTTAAACCCGAAGCTAGGGAAAAATTTATCCAAAAAGATCAAGAAATTTGGACAAAGTTTTTAGCAAAACAACCTGGTTTTTTAGGTAAGGAGCTTTGGATTAATCCCGCCATCGAGGAAGAATTAATTATCGTTGTCCATTGGCAAACACAAGAACAGTGGAAAGCTATCTCCAAAAATTTACTTGATGACACCGAAGCCAAATTTTCCCTAGCCATGGGAAAAGATAATTATCAACTGCTCAAAGTCAAGGAATTTCAGGTCAGAAAATTTCGAGAAAATTTTCAGAACAATTTAGGCTCTCTGGGGACATGATCAAAAATCAATTCATCTTTTTGTCCCCTCTCAACCTAGCCAAACTTGTCCTGAGGGGCTAAAGTGTGCTATAAGCAGTCAGAGTCTTTATTCTTTCTGATTAGGTAAATTACTGATGACTGAAGCTAAACGCGCCCTAATTACCGGCATCACCGGCCAAGATGGTTCCTATCTGAGCGAATTATTATTAGAAAAAGGTTATCAAGTCCACGGTATCATCCGTCGTACCTCCACCTTTAACACCGATCGCATCGATCATATCTACACTGACCCCCACCAGCCCGATACTAAATTATTTCTTCATTATGGCGACCTCACCGACGGCACGACCCTGCGGCGTATCCTCGAACAAGTGCAACCAGTAGAAGTGTATAATTTAGGGGCCCAATCCCATGTGCGAGTTAGTTTTGATGCCCCAGAATACACCGTCGATGCTGTGGGGGTGGGGGTCTTAAGATTACTAGAAGCAATTCGGGATTACCAAAAAAGAACCGGCATCGAAGTCCGTTTCTATCAAGCAGGTTCCTCGGAAATGTTCGGGAAAGTCATGGAAGTTCCCCAAAAAGAAACCACGCCATTTTATCCCCGCAGTCCCTACGCTTGTGCGAAAGTTTACGGTCACTGGCAAACGGTCAACTATCGGGAATCCTACGACTTATTTGCCTGTAACGGCATTTTATTTAACCATGAATCCCCCCGTCGTGGAGAAACTTTTGTCACGCGCAAAATTACCCGCGCTTTGGCCCGAATTATTGCCGGACAACAGAAAAAACTTTATTTAGGAAATCTCGATTCTAAACGGGATTGGGGTTATGCTAAGGATTATGTGCGGGCGATGTGGTTAATGTTACAACAGCAAGAACCAGATGATTATGTAGTGGCGACAAATGAAACCTATTCTATCCGGGAGTTTCTCGATATTTCTTTCCAATACGTTAATTTAAATTGGCAGGATTATGTGGAGTTTGATGAACGTTATTTGCGTCCAGCGGAAGTGGATTTATTGATAGGAGATTCCACAAAAGCCAGAGAGAAATTAGGTTGGCAGCCGTCGGTAACGTTCGAGGGACTGGTAAAATTAATGGTAGATGCGGATTTAGCGGCTTTGGGGATTAATCTTAATAACGGTGGTGATAGCGGACAGTTATTAAAAGATTTGGCTTATCTTCGCAATCGTTCAATGACAACTGTGGATTAAAGAGGTAAAAATATGCTGAATTTAAGCGAACAAAGAATCGTCGTCACCGGGGGGGCTGGATTTTTAGGTCGGCAAGTAGTTAATCAATTAATTGCAGCGGGGGCAAATCCCGAAAAAATTACAATTCCTCGGTCTAAAGATTGTGATTTAAGAGTTTGGGAAAACTGTCAACGTTTAGCCGACCAAGAAGATTTAATTATCCATTTGGCGGCCCATGTGGGAGGCATCGGTCTCAATCGGGAAAAACCCGCCGAATTATTCTATGATAATTTGATGATGGGAACCCAATTAATTCACGCTGCCTATCTAGCAGGAGTGCAAAAATTTGTCTGTGTGGGGACAATTTGTGCCTATCCAAAATTTACTCCAGTACCTTTCCGTGAAGACGATTTATGGTCAGGATATCCCGAAGAAACCAATGCGCCATACGGTATCGCTAAAAAGGCTTTATTGGTACAATTAGAGTCCTATCGTTTGCAGTATGGTTTCAACGGAATTTATCTTTTACCGGTGAATTTATACGGGCCAGAGGATAATTTTGATCCGGGTAGTTCCCATGTAATTCCTGCTTTAATTCGCAAGGTTTATGAGGCACAACAACGGGGGGATAAACAACTTCCTGTCTGGGGAGATGGTAGTCCAACCCGGGAGTTTCTCTACTCCACCGATGCAGCGCAAGGCATTGTCATGGCCAGCCAATTCTATAATGAATCAGACCCGGTTAATCTTGGTACAAATTATGAGATTTCTATCAAAGATTTAGTCGAATTAATCTGTGATTTAATGGGTTTTGATGGCGAAATTGTTTGGGAAATAGATAAACCGAATGGTCAACCGCGACGCTGTTTAGATACAACCCGCGCTAAGGAAAAATTCGGTTTTGTTGCCCAAATGGAATTTAAAGAAGGTTTGCAAAAAACCATTGAATGGTATCGGCAAAACGCCGCTTAGTCCAGATAGCTGGTGTGTTAGATAAATAACTAACACACCAGATTTTTTTTAGGTTACTGACCGGTAAAATCAGAACGAAGGGTTAATTTTAAATCTTCCTTGGGGTTAATTGACAATAATTCCACCGATTCTCCTCGTAATAACCAACCGGCTAATACTTCTAATCCTCCTCCTCGTAATAATCCCTCGCTAACCGGTTGGTCAGAAGTAAAAGAAGCGAGGACAGAAGCGGCGGATTTTCCTAATACTGCACCCTGAATAATTTTGTCGGGGTTAACTCCTTTAATTAGCTTTTCTAGACGAGTGAAAACTGCCGAAATAGCATCAATAGATTTTTCTTGGGGTTGACGGGTTTTTAAAAAGATTTTTTGGGATAAAAAACGCGAACCTTGACCATCAGGTTTAATTTCTCCGATAATCTGACTACCATCGGGAATAATTGTCTGTCCTTGGGAATTTTTGATATTATCGGTGACGGTCAGAGATAAAGAAAAAGTTTCTTGTTTGGTTAAAAGAATTTTTTCCCCTTGCTCGTATTTTACAGGGATGTCTGTGCCGGCAGGAATTAATTGAGCATTCCCCAAAGGAATCGGTTTAATCGGGTTAATTGGGGCGAATTGACGCGCGATCGCAGGAGTCAAGGAGAGGGAGACCACAACGAAAGAAGCACTTAAAAGCATTGTTAATAGGTTCAGAGGATGATGACGACCCTGCTTTTGAAAATATAGCATCTTACCCTTGAGTTTCCTAGTGGGAGCGAATTAAAGACAGAGACGAAAGCGGAAAAAAGTTTGTTTCCAAGCAAGAAAATGCGGGAAAAAGGAGAATTTTAGCAAAAAATAACTGAGATTTCCTACTAATTGCCAGTTATTAGTTTATTTGGTCTATTGAAACGCCAAAACTCTTGATTTGTCCGCAGTTCTTAGTTTGGCACGGTTAATGGGGAACAATAACTATTTAGGGTTAGCTGAATAAATCTAAAAACCTTGTTGGGTAAGACTTTTAGACTTTTTGTCAATCAAAAAGTACCAGATATGGGAGTGGTCGGGGGGAAAATCCCTGGACTTTTTCCCTGAAAATTAGGTAATTTACCCGATG